>JAAELY010000394.1 GCA_024226335.1 bacterium | reverse complement strand
TTCTGCATCGGCGACGGCCACCGCGATCCGTTCCTTGTGGACGTCAAGACCTACATACGCGTCGACTTCGTGAGCTTCCATTGTTCGGTCTCCCTAAAATTCCCATCATTGGGTGTAGGACACCGGTCATACCATCTGGCCTTCCCGGGGCTTTGGAGGCGTCGCGGGTCGTGTTAGCCTTCCGACTTGGCCAGCGACGCAGACACACTCGAACGGATCCATCCCGACAGGCTCGAAAGCGGGGACGAAGCTGCGCGGGATGTCCTGCGCGTGCACCTCGATCGTTACGAGTTCGCAGCGCGTCAGATCCGACCCGGCCGCCTGCTCGATATGGCGTGTGGCGTAGGCTACGGCACGCATCTGCTTGCCGATCGTGCCTCCCAGGTAGAGGAAGCGTTGGGGGTCGATCTGGCACAGGAGGCGATCGATGCGGCGAATCAGCGCTATGCGAGTGAGCGTGTGAGCTATCGCCAGGGCGACGCCATGCAGTTTGCCGATCCCGAAGGTTTTGACACGATCGTTTCGCTCGAAACGGTCGAGCATCTGCCCGATCCGGTCGCCTTCGTGGCCAATGCGGTCAAACTGTTGAGGCCTGGCGGGCGCCTGATTGCCTCGGTACCCACGACGCCTTCAGTCGATGTGAATGCCTATCACCTCAGCGATTTCACCGAGGCTTCGTTCCGGCGTCTGGTCGCACCGTATGGCTTGCGCGAACTGGAGGCTTTTCGCCAGGTCCAGACGGTCCGTTTCACGGACGTGTTCTCGTTCGGTAGTGAGGCAGATGCGCGCCTGTCTCGCCTGCGTCCCAATCTACCCGCGTACTACGCACGGCACCCGGGTGCGCTGCTCAAGCGTATCTGGACCACCCTGCGACACGGCTTTTCGAACCACTATCTGACGATCGTCTGGGAACGCAATGCCTAGCCCGGAAGTTCGGCCGGTCGTTCTGCTTCCGGCCTATAACGAGGCCGCACATCTGGCGCAGATCCTGGAACAGATCCGCGAGGTGGTGCCTGAGTACGAACTCGTCGTGGTCGATGACGGGTCAACCGATTCGACGGCTCGAGTGGCGGCCGCCGCTGGGGCTCGTGTGTTGAGCCATCCGTTCAACCTGGGTTACGGCGGCGCACTGCAGACCGGCTACAAAGACGCCGTGCAGAGGGGGGTTCGACTGCTCGTACAGCTGGATTCGGACGGACAACACGATCCGAGAGGCATTCCCAAGCTCCTGGAGCCAGTGGAGAAGGGGGATTGCGATCTGGTGATCGGCTCGCGCTTCATTGAAACGACGGACTACCACATGGGAATCTTGCGACGCTTCGGACGGAACTTCTTTCGTTTCGTGGGTCGGCTCTCTGGGCTCGACGTACGGGATCCGACGTCTGGCTTTCAGGCGATGAACCACCGGGTGCTTCGCGCCTACGTCGGCGACTTCTATCCGATGGATTATCCCGATGTCGACGTACTGCTCGTTCTGCACCGAATGGGTCTTCGCATCACGGAGCGTTCCACCGAGATGAGTGAAGGTTTCAGACCGACCGAACTCCATGGGGGTCTGCGCCCGATCTACTACATGTACAAAATGCTCCTCTCGGCCTGGAGCGCTTCGACCGTGCGCATCGAACGAGAGGAAACGGACGAAAGGGATTCGCAGTGAGTGAAATTGCCGACGCCGTTGCTCTGCGTGAACTGTTCCTGAGTGCACCGGAATCGGGCGCGAGTCGCGTTGTGGCGGCGGTTCTCGGACTTCTCGTGCTCAGCGTCGTCCTGTTCCTGGTGCGCCGCCGTGCGCTGCGTGAAGAGTACACGCCCATCTGGCTGGCCGTCGCCTTCTCGATGGCCTTTCTGGGTATGAACTTCGGTGCCCTGCGCATGCTCACGCGCTGGATCGGCGCCTGGACTCCGAGTGCGACGGTGTTCTTCCTCGGCGAGGTCTTCCTGATCGCAATCTCACTGAACTATGCAGTGCGGCTTTCGCGCGCGAATCTGCAATTGAAGAATCTGGCCCAGGAGGCAGCCATCCTGCGCACTCGGGTCGAGCGACTCGAAGCGGATTTTCGAACGGAACCCTAGTTGGGGTCGAGGACACTTCAGATCGTCGGCATCGTGTTCGTGGTGCTGATCGCCTTCGTCGTCCGCGCAGCAGGCCTGGAGTTCGTCCTGGTCGGCGATGAAGTCATCATGGCCTACGGAGACGGCATGTATCACGCACGCCGCGCCCTTTTCTCCTTTGTCAATTTTCCAGCGGTGCTCTGGTACGACTCCTACATCAACTACCCCGACGGTGCGCCGGTCATGGTTCCGCCTCTTCTGGACTGGATCGTGGCGGGGGTGGCTCGCCTCTTTGGTACCTCCCAAACTGTTTTCGAGCGAACTCTGGTCTGGATGGCTCCCCTGTACGGCACGCTGGCCGTCATTCCTGTGTATGCGATTGCCCGACGGGTGAGATCACACGCGACCGGACTTCTGGCGGGTCTTCTCTACGCGCTGATGCCGATCATGTTTCAGGTGAGCCGCGTCGGGAACGGAGATCATCACAGTGCCGTGTCGCTGCTCGGGGCGGCTCTGCTGGCCACGTGTATGGTCTTGCTCGCACCCCGGGAGTCCTCGAATACGCGGCCTTGGGTCGTATTCACTCTCGTATTCCTGCGCCTCGCTCTGCTGCTCAGTTGGAACGGATCGCTTCTCTATCTGGGACTGCTGGAGGCGACCTGGCTGCTCTGCGGAGCGCTCGGGGGGCGGCGCAGTGTCCTGGCGGAAGGCTGGATCAGTGCGGGGATTACCTCGATCGCGCTCATGCCCATCGTTCTCGCACTCCCTGTACCGATCGGTGGCCGGTTGTCTGCCGGGGCCCTCTCGTTTCTGCACGTTCTGGCCCTTTTCGGAGCGGCAATCGGCGGTGCGGGGTTCTGGCGCCTGGAGGTTTCGCGCCTGCCGATCAATGCCACGCAACGCGTGGTTCGCATTCTCGCGTTTGGCATCACTGGTGCGGTCATCGGTCTCGCGGTGCCCGCGGTCCGACAGGGTTTGGGATTCGTGCTCGAGATGTTCTCGAGTTCCGTGCAGCACAGTGGACTGCCCACTCTGGAACTCATGCCTCTGTTCTCGTTGCCCGGGCGCATAGCAACGCGCCCGCCGGAATACTACTACGGTGGTTTTGCCTACTTGATCCCTCTGGCTCCTTTCGCCGCCCTGATTGCTGCGCGCAACCCGGAGCATCGCCTGCCGGCCATCGCGCTGGCCGCCTGGGCGGGGGTGCTTGGGATGCTCGCAATCTGGCAGATTCGCTACGGGTGGGATTTCGCTGCGGCGGGTAGCGCCTGTTTCGCACTGGGTCTCATCCAGTTTCGCGGAGTTGCAGAAGGTGCCGGTATTCCGAAGAAGGGAGCGGTGCTGTTCGTGGCATTGCTGGCGATCTGGTTGCTCCGCGCCCCTCTGTACCAGGCCTACCTGCCCTTGAAGCAGAGCGTCGATTCGTACCGAGGTCAGGGATTTCGCGGTGACGTCGTTTTGGGTAGCCGTTCCGGGTCGATCATGCGTTTCTTGAAGACGGTACGAGAACACACCCCGGAAACTGCGGGGTATCTCGATCCCGAGCAACAACCCGAGTACGGGGTTCTGTCGGATTGGGGTCTGGGACATGCGCTGCACTACTACGCCCGACGCGCTTCGGCGGCCGATGGATTTGGCAACTTGTTGGCGCGCGAACGCTTCAGCGATGCGGTGGAGTTCTTTCAACGTCGACGCGAATCCGAGGCACTCGCCAGCGCGGAACGCCTCGGGCTGCGCTTCGTGATCGCCTCCTCTCACCGGGGAGCGGATCCTCAGTCCATCGGCGTGAGACTGTACGGCGAAGACGGCAGTCGTACGCACTCCAATCGGGCACTGACTCACTTTCGTTTGATCGTGGAGGGTCCGAAGAACGGACGCGGTCTGGTCGATCCCACGGGGAGCGGGTCTGCGCAAGCACCGTTCAAGTTATTCGAGATCGTCGAAGGTGCGCTCATCGAAGTTCGTGCGGCCGCGCGAACTCGGATCGTGGCCAGCCTGGATCTCGAGCATGAAGGCGGTCGGCGTTTCACCTATCGCGTAAGAAACATGGCGCGCGACGATGGCTGGGCCCGCGTGCGCGTGCCGTACTCCACGTCGAGTGAAGGTCCGCTTCAAAGCGATGGTCTCTACCGTGTGCAGGTGGGCTCGACGGTCTTCGAGGTGGCTGTCTCCGATGAGGCCGTGCGTACAGGGGCGCGCATTCGGCCGGCGCAGGAGAAGTCGAGGTAGTGGAGGCGGGAGCGGGGACAAACCCGAGCGACTCGCGGAACATCTGGTTGTCGTCGATCGCCGTTGCGGCCGGCATGGCGCTGCTCATCGTGCCGGTGTCCATGTCGCGCTGGTGGCTCACGCAGGATGCCATCGAGTATCTGCTGATCGCCCACGAATGGGTCAACGGCGCCGGTTTCGTCAATCCGGTGCAGTGGTTCTTCTTCCTGCCCGAGAATCCTCCGCTCCCGGCGATGGCGGTGCGCGCACCGATGATTTCCTGGCTGGCCGCGATTCCCTTCGCTCTCGGAGCGACACTCAGTAGCGTGATTGCGTTGCACGGAGCGTTCGCCTGCCTGGTGACCGGAGGGGTCG
Organism: bacterium; assembly: GCA_024226335.1. NCBI lineage: Bacteria > bacterium. Next base: position 1,723 of record JAAELY010000394.1, on the reverse strand, counting down.
TACTGGTGGCCAGGCGCTTCATGCGTCTGCCGGCCGCAATCGCGGCGGCGCTGCTCTTCGGTCTGGCCCCCGCCTGGTTGTACCTGGTTCGTTTCCCCTGGACGGAGGTCGTCGCGACGGCCGCGTTCCTGGTTGCGATCGCAACGGCTCCGAGCGCAAGCCGCTCGCTAGTGCGCGCACTCGCGTGTGCTGCGATTGCCTGGCTCGCCTGGTTGAGCCGCCCGAACCTGGGTGCCCTCGTTCTCGCGATTGCAGTTGCAAACGGGCTGCAGTTGTTTTTCGAAAGCGAACGAACCCGTTTGCGAGACGTCGTCCTGCATCGCCATCTCTGGACCTACGTCACCGGTTTCGGCTTCCTGGTTCTGGTGACTCGCTGGATCGTTGGCCAGGCAACAGGGCTGGCGCCCTATAGCGCCTACGGTGTGACGGCCGAGATGCTGAGTGCGCAGGATCTTCTTTCATACCAGAAGGAATTCGCCGGCGGGTTCGCCTTCATTGGAGAGAACTTCGAACTGGTGAGCGCCCAGTTGGGTCTGCGCTTCGAGCAGCTGATGGAAGTATTGTTTCTGGATGCGGGCTTCAACTGGGTGGGGTGGGGTGCGCCGCTGGGGCTGCTCTGCGCGCTGCGACCCCGGCGCGGCGCGGTTGAAATTCGTGCGATTGCGTTTTCCCTCCTTGGTTTCAGCCTGCTCGTCATCCTGCTCTACGCGGGCTTCGATCGTTTGCGCCACGCGCTTTTTCCGGTGTTGACGGCGGGCCTGCTCGGCGCAGCGGCTCTGGACGAGTTGTTGCAACGTCTCGAAGTCCGTTTTCAATCGTCAGTCGCAAGTCGGGTGCTGCCTTTCGCCCCTCTTCTGCTGGTCCTGACTATGTTCACACTCGGCCCCGGATTGCAGGCGATCCCGATTTCACTGCAAGGACTCGTGAGCCGGTTGCAAAACGGGCCGGCCGAACGGTTTGGAGCCACCTTCGAGGAGCACGCGGCGGGTTTCTGTCGCCGCATGGAGCCGCAAGCCCTAGTTGCAGCGCCCGATCCCTGGATGGTCGCACTCTGGTGCGGGAATGCCGGGATGGTGCTGCCGATCGATCTGGATTCGCAGGACTGGCAGGCGCGTTTCCTGCGCGAGAAGCAGCCGCGATACCTGATTTCGGATGGATCGCCGGACTTCTCCTGGCTGCGTCACTCCCGGGCCGTGCGGCGGGTCCACGGGGCCGGGCATTTCGTTCTCTGGGAGACGCGCGATCGACCTCCGGACCCTGTCGGCTGGCAGCCGGCGCCGCCACTGGCCTGCGCCGGAAAGAGGCCTGAGTGCGCGCGCGCCATGGGGCGCTGATGCGGCGTACGATGCCGGAATGATCTGGTTGGCCTGGCAGCGCATTGCACCGATCACCGGCTGTAAGGCGGTGATCGACTCCTTCGATCCTCGATCGGGGACCGTTCGGGCCGCGGCGCGCACGGCGGGCGCGTCGAACCGGGTTGTGTTTGGTTCGTTCGGCGCGGTTGGATTTGCTGCTGAGATCGACGGCGACGAGTCCGACTCGCGACCGGCCTGAGCATTTCCGTTCGCAACTGTCGGTTCCGGACTAGTGTCCTGTTTCAGAAGTTCCATCTCGAATTAATTGAAGTGTTCAGGAGTCGGTCTTCCCAGAGTAGAATGGAGGGCAGACGATGGGGCAGAGAGGACGACCACGCGCAGCGGTGACGCTGACGGACGCGGAGCGC
>JAAELY010000393.1 GCA_024226335.1 bacterium | reverse complement strand
GGCCTGGACCTGGGCGGCGGCTTTGAATTCGCTAGAGGCGATCATCACTCCCGGCACGCCGCGCGCCTCGAGATCGGTGAGGTCGTGCACACTGCACGACGTGCACGACCCTCAGTCGGCGAGGGCCTCGATCACCGCGTCGCAGCGGCGGGCGATCTCCTGGCGCAGGTCTGAATCGTCGACCGCACTGCCGCCCTCAGACGCCCATGGCGACCTTTCCTCGCCACCGACTTTCTTGGCTCGCAGCTGCAGATCGGGAAGCGGTTTTGCGTCTTATATAGGCAGAGCTTGCCACAAGTGCGGGCTCTGGCGGTGCTTCGGCTCAGCCGGCGAAGCCCGCATCGGTGGTCAGGGATCCGAACGCCTGACCTGGGTCGCCAGGCATTCGGATTTCCCGAGCAGCCGGAGACTGAGATAGGCCGACCTGCACGCTTCATACCCGAGAACAAGGACGGCGTCCTCGTCGAGGTCACGTGCCGGACGATCGGCGCCCGTGCGCTGCTGGTGCCGTCGCCGGATCTGGTGGAACCGGTCGAAGGAGTGGCCGCCAGGAACCGCGGTCAGGAATACGGGCGATACGAAGTCAAGTGAACTCCACCTAGAGAGAGAACGTTCTCGACCGCCCTCTTCGACCGGTTCGATCTGGTCCGGCCAGGTGGACCGGGTGCGGCAGAATCTGAACCCGGTAGCCCTACGCAGCGAGCAGAGGCTGAAGCTCGGGTTCGGCCGTCGCTATCAAGTCCAGCAAGTCCAGCGAGTAATCCTGAGTAAGCGCTTTCCATTCAACCGGTGAGCTTTTCTCGGCCAGCTGAACAAGTCGAAGGCGATCAAGCGCAAATCGCCCGGCCAAACAGACCTCGTACCAGTCGCGACTCTCGTACACGTGAAATGGAAGCGCAAAGAAATCGTTCAACTGTTTGCACTTCGGACGCGAGAGGATGGGGTCAAGCAGATCCGATGCGAGCTCTGTGTGCTTTTTTTCCTTAAGCCAGTTTCTGCCGCAAGTGCAATTCCCGACAAATATGAGGCTGCCGGAGCGAGAGTCTGGTTTCAGCCAGACTACTGAGTCAACGCCACCGTCTTGTGGGTTCTCAATCCTCGTATTGGGATCGATGGCCCATTCGTCAGGCATCAACTGATCTAGGCGAGATATGATCTGATCAAAGCTTCCAAGGCCCTCGTCGGGTGGATAACCGGTACGGAGGCTACTTGAGTTCTTGCCTAGAAGAAGACCCAGGGCTAAACCAGCTAGCCGCTCGAACGCCTTTTGAATAGGTTTGTACCTACGAAGGCTGATATTTGGTACATAGCATGCCGCAAGACAGAACTCGTAGGTAAAAGTTCGGCTTCCTCGGTAGGTAATATTATTTCCATCAATGGAAAAAGGATAACAGGCGCCGAGAATCGCAGCGCGTTCGTCAATTACTTCTCCGACTCGCGCGATCCAATCATCCCGCTCGGCTTCTTCCTTAGCGGCACGAAGAATTGCATCTTCGGTTTCGAACTCGTCGAGATGCCTTTCAGTGTTATCTTCCGAGATATCATTGTCATGAAGGCATTCTTCAAGCGGGACGGCAACACCTCTGCCGACTCGCAGTGCCGCTCGCTCGACGTCATCTGCCTCGCGAGCTGCTTGTCTTGTTACGTCTCTCGCCTGCCTAGTCTGAGTCATCGCTGCGGTCCCGCAAGAGGCTGTATACTTGATTTGCGACACTTCGCGTGCGGCGGGCCTCTCTTTCGAGATCTCGAAGATGTCGCTCACTCAATTCATCTGTGCTAGCTCCCAAGACGCCTAGAACACGTTCAAGCGTTTCTGTCGCTAGCACTAGACCGTCCATCAATTTTTCGTGAGCGGGCTGCACCGCATCTTGCGCATCGTCTAGGTTTCTTCCTCGCCGCAGATGGGAAAGCACACGTTCATCTGTAACGGCGGCCGCGAGATCAGAGATCTGCCGCGAATCCGATAGCGCTGGCTGACGATTTTTGACTTGACTCCCAAACATCCAGGTAAGTAGATCGCCTCCTCTATTGAGTCCTTCCAGGTCGGTGATGATTTCCTGAGAGGTCGCTTCCTCCATGTCTTCATGGCTGATTCCTAACCACTCGCGAATTGCAGCGTAGCCTAGTGCTGTGTAGACCCAAGAAAAGGGATATTTAGCAGTGCCGCGACCCTTCTTGATTGTTTTCTCAGGAGAGAATCTGGCGGTGGCCTCAAGTTGGGTCACCAAACGATACGCCTGTACCATTCGCTCAAGGGTGCGGTGCTTGTCTCCTATTTCATCTGAGATCTGCCGGAGTCCTCCAGGATAGATCTCCTTGTCTGCTACCTTAGCGGCCCAGGCAGCTTTGGCATAAGAGTCCCATTTCTTGTTTCCTACAATATGGGCGATGCCAAGGTACGGCAGGACTTCCTCCCTGCTCCTTGCGATTAGAACAGGTAGCGTCGTAAGGCTTGGGCCTGCGTCAGGTTTGATGGGGTAATTCCGTACCCTGTGTTTCTGTGTTACTGCTCGCTGGTCGCCGGTGAGTACAAGAGCCGCTGCGAGTCGGCGATTCCCCTCGACAATAATAGTCTTTCGATCCCTACTGATCCCGATCAGTGGCGAGGAGCGGTAGAAGCCGCCTTGCGACATAGAGCTCAACAAATCGCTGATACCGATTGTATCTGCGACGTAGTTGACGATCGCCTTCTGTCTAGCGTTTCCACCGAGCGCACCTGCGAATCGCGGATTCTTGGCGTCAAGCATAAGTTTCGAGAGGGAAATCTCCCGTACCTTGCGATCTTGCGCCTGGTCACGTTGAGTCATTGCGTACCTCAGCTGTTTCATCAACTATTGTTAGTGTGTCGAGGAAACAAGTTAAGCGTTCCGTTAGAACATCGTTAGTTAGTTCGCACTCCCAAACCACGGCCACCGACCATCCGAGGCGTTCCAGTTCTTGGCGGTTTCGGATATCGCGCTGTTCATTGCGTCCAATTTTTTGCCTCCAATAGTCGCGATTTGTTCGTGGGTTGTGCGACCGCCTGCAATTCTCATGACCATGCCAGAAGCAGCCGTGTACGAAGATGATCTTACGTCTCGATGGGAATACAAGATCTGGTCGACCCGGGAGGCAGTGGAGATGGAGCCGTATCTGTAGCCAAGTGCGTGAAGGGTACGACGTACAAGCATTTCCGGCGCTGAGTCCTTCGACCGTATGCGCCGCATGTTCTCGCTGCGGCTGACTGGTCTCCTACGGTACATTTTGAGACAAGGTATCTATTTGCTTTGTAAGATTTGCAGCTACAGCAGCAAAGAGTGGTGGTGGCACAGCGTTGCCTATTGCACGGAATATACGTCTCGGTCGCAGGCCAGTAAAGCGCTTCGTATCAACGAAGCCCTGCAATGCCGCGCACTCAAAGTAGCTTAGCCGTCGAGCGTAGCCTTCACCGTCAAAAAGCCATCGATCTGTGCTGATACGTCTCAAGGGTGGTGAATCTGGGTGCAATCCAACATGCCTCCAGTGTGCTACGACGCAACGAGCCTGTTCATCCCAGCCTCGACGCCTGTTACGTGACATATAATACCAATGGAATGGGTCTTCGCAAAACGAGCCCGATGGCGCATCGCGTAGGTGCCAGATTACATCACGGAGCGTCCTGTAGCTGCTCTGCTGTGGTGCTCCATGTGTGGGTTCAGGGAACGTGTAACGGAGGTTTTCTCTGCTTCGGATCCCAACGATGAAGAGTCGCTTGCGGTCTTGCGCAAGACCGTAATCTTTAGCGTCGAGCACCTTCCAGTTCACGAGGTATCCGGCCGCTCTGAATCTAATAATCTGGGACCGCAGCAAGCTCCGGTTCTGCGAGAAGCGCATTCCGTCAACGTTCTCAACTATGAATGCCAATGGCCTGACTTTCCTCAGGACACGGTCGAACTCTCGATAGAGAAAATTGATGGATGCGTCTTCATCACGCCTGCCGCCTTGGCTATAGCCCTGGCAAGGGTAACACCCACACAGAATATCTGCGGTAGGGAAGCTGTCAATCTTGCGGATGTCCGCGTGCTCGATCTCCCGACCTGTAATGCTCTCGTAAAGCTGGCATGCACCCTCATCCCTATCGTTGGCCCACACTACATCGATCCCGGCCTCTGCCATGCCGAGATCACTCCCACCACATCCAGCGAAGAGCGAGATCCCGGAGTAGCGGGCGTTCGTCATTGTTGTTGTTGCCATCTACCTGTCCGATCTGTCCGCGAGGCGGGGCATGAGTCAGCCATCGGTGAGACCACGTGGGCTTGTTTGCAGGGTGATCTCGCTTCACGTGGAGGGGCTCCGATGCCGGAGGGCGGGCTATCGACTGGACTTCCGGTCCATAGGGAGGCCGCAGACATCGAGGGTCACGCTTCCTTGTCGCCTACGCCGCCGCCAGTGGGTGGCCTATGCCGCCCGCTTTCCTTGAGGAGCGGCGCCGTGGTTGGCGCGAGAAGCCGTCCGGGACTATCTTGGGATCCAGGAGTAGAGCACAGGCAGAGCACGCCGATCGCGCCGCGTGGACTCGGCCCGCGCCGCTCTCGCTTGCTCTCTCTGCCGTCCATCATGGCCATAGTGTAACCGAGTGGCTCTAGTCTGAGCTTGTCTGTCGCACCGGATCAGCAGCAAGATGGGGATAACGCCGTGTGCCGGAGGCTCCCTGCTTCGCAGGCTTCACGAGTTGAGCGGGGACCTATATGGCTGGTTTGGCAGAAGGCTGAGCGCCTTGTCGCTCAAGGAGGTCCAACCGCTTCCACCCGCGAGGAGCGCTCGGTGGTTGCGTCGCCGGCTGACTGTCACCCAGGCCCAACGAGCTCCCTTATCCGAGATCCACCCGGCGCTAACACCACCTCAGCCAACAGGAAAGGACCCGCTTGTGGACAAGATGCCCGCCTATCGCTGGAGAGACGCCCGCCGGCTGGCGTCCTTCCTGAGGAATTCCGGACCCAAGATCGCCAGAGCGCTCGAGCCGGAGATGACCGCAGTGCTCGAAGACGGCGAAGAGCTGCCCGACCTGGCCCGCCTGCTCGACGTGCTCGGGCGCATGGTGCTCGCCAAACAGGCCGACCTCGATGAGCAAGACGACGACAAGGCCGATCACAATGCCAACGCCGCTTCCGCCAGATTGGAGCTGCGCCGGGACGCGATGCAGCTGCTGCGCTCCCGGGTCAAGGAAGTGCGCCAGTGGCTGAGGGGCCATCTGGCGCCCGAGGACATCAAGGAGCTCCTCGGCTTCAAAGGCCGTACGCCGGGCACCGACGAAGGCCGCGAAGACCTCGCCACCGTCATGGTGCGGCGCCGGCGACCGCCGGTGATTGTCGCGCAGCCGACGCCAAGAGCCGCCTCGCCGAGGCCCTGCGCCAGGCCGAGAACGGCGATCTGGTGCTGATCACCCGCTACCGCAAGCCGGTGGCCGCCCTGGTCGGCAGCGAGCGGCTGGAGCGGCTCCAGCGGCTCGAGGACGAGCCCGGCGACGGCAAGGGCGACGGCCAGACCGAGTCGACGGTCCTTACCGGCGCCGGCGCTCCGGCCACGATTCCGTCGCCGCCTCCGACGCCGGCGGTCGCACCGAGCCTCCGCGAGCTCCGCGACCGGGCGGCGACCGGCAGCCGGCGGGCGCCCGACTGGCCGCGATCCCGGGAGCCTATGGCGACCGGCCGGCCGGGTGAGATCGGCGCCCGATCTCACCGCTTCGCGGCTCCGGAGGGTCGAGGGCACGGGCCTCGGGGGGATCGCTCAGCGGCGGAAGGAATGGGCTTCCTCCCGGAGGAGGCTGGGCCAAGAGTCAAGCCGCTGGCTCGGCTTTTGGAGCAGCGGTCAACGCCGCGACGATCTCGTCGGCTGCGGCGTCGGCGAGGGCGCGCACCTCGTCGTCGGTGCGATCCTGGATCGGATGTGGCACGAAGACGCCTGAGGGCTCGAAACCGAGAGCCTTGGCCTGGACCTGGGCGGCGGCTTTGAATTCGCTAGAGGCGATCATCACT
>JAAELY010000392.1 GCA_024226335.1 bacterium | reverse complement strand
CCGGGATCCTCGGAGCACTCCTCGACCGGAGTCTCCATCCCGTCGATGATCGACTCCCGCATGCCCGGGACCGACAGCAGGTAAAGCGTCTCCTGAACCGATCTCCAGTCTTCCTCGGAGACCAGGAACGCATTGCCTCGCTTGCTGGTGATCTGAACCGGCTCATGAGACTCGGCGACCTGCTCGAGCAACGTGTAGAGATTGGCGCGGGCGTGGGTGGCGTTGATCGTGCTCATCGTGGCTCCTTGTCGAACGTACATCATAACGTACGCTTCCAGAGGCGTCAATCTGCCGCCTGCGAATCGCTATGGCGGTGACGTGCCCGCGAGCCTCGCTCGTCTCTCAGGCAGGAGCACGATTCCGCGATCGACCGTCGATCGCAGGACCGCCGACTTCCCCGAAGCGCGATCGACCGTCGATCGTACGGCGCGCACCGTCACTGACGTGCAAACGAGCGTCGATCGCACGATAGGCAGGAGCCCAGACCCACGATCGACCGTCGATCGTACGACGCGCACCGTCGCTGACGTGCGAACGAGTGTCGATCGCATCGTGCGCTTGGTCAGCGAAGCTCGATCGAGCGCCGAGCGCCTTGCTGAAAGTTTCAGCAAGCTGCGGTCGATCGTCGATCTTGTGACCTTCGGGCTCTCTGGGGCACGATCGAACATCGACTGCTGCCCGGGGCAGCACTTCCGAGCACGCTTTAGCGGATCTATTCGCCGAGCACTTCGTCGAGAGAGTCGGCGGTGGCCGCTCTTTGGAGCCAGCGGTCGAGTGTCTCGGGATCGGTCGTGGCGAGGATCTGTTGGCGCTCTGGGTCCAAGATCTCAAAACCGCGCGCGGCGAGGACGGTCAGAAGCGCGATCGCGCGTCCCCGGGCTTCCCCCTCGGCGCGTCCACGCGCTTCGCCTTTGAGAGCGTTCTGCTGCTTCATGTCGGCGATGGCGGGGTTGCCTTTCGCCTCCAGCGCCCGCGCCATGGCGACCTCCGCCTCGGTCGCGTCGAGCAACGCGGAGACGGGTAAGGGATGCGCCAGGCAGGGATCCCGAAGGCTCCGGCGTGGATCAAGCCGCTTCCAGCCGTTGCTGCGGGATGACCACTCGCGGACCTCGCCCTCTTGGACAAAGATCGCGATCTGGCGGCGAACGCCGCGCTCGGCGAACGCTCGGGCGCGACGATCTGTGTCCTCGAGGGAGCGCTTGGAGACGATCTCGAAGACCAGTTCCTCGAGATAGCGCACACCGGTCCGCGGGTCGTCGCCATCTTTCCGGATGCAGGTATCGCTGGCGAAGTCGGAGCCTTCAGCGACACGGGTCTTGAGGTCCACCGAGCCGACATAGCCTTCCGCCAGGTGGGTAGCAAGCAGCCGATTCAGGCGAAAGTGGAAGTCGCCGTGCTCGGGATCGGCGTAGGGGGCCTCGAGACGTTCGAATTCCTGGCGCTCGTAGCGGGTGATCTCTGGCGGATCGAGATGATCCTCGAGCGGCGGCCATTCTCGCTCTGCGGTCAGGCTCATCTAAGTCGCCACTGAGGCGTCTCCGGGCGCGAGGGTCATCCGAAAGTCCGACTTCTTGTCCACGTGCCGAGAATACCACGGGCCGTCTGACTCCGCCTGCTGGGAGCGCAGGCGTCTCGCCTGCTCAGCCGAGATGTCAGCCGCGGCTCCGTGGCCTCGATATCATTCAGGAATGCGGACTGTGCTGGATGACGATCGCCTCACCTGGAGAAGCCTTGAGACGCTGGGAGATGAAGCATGAGAAGAAGTAATTTTGCCTTGAGACTTCAACCGTCCCTTCTCGAGGAGACCCGGAAACTGGCCGAGGAGGAGGGAGTCGCGGTGAACCAACTCATCAACGTCGCCGTGGCTGAGAAGCTCTCCGCACTCCGAACCGAGGCTTGCTTCCGGGAGCGAGCATCTCGCGCGGATGTCGCCGAGGCACGCAGGATCCTGTCTCGCGCCGGGAAGGGCAAGGCGCCGCTTGCAGGCGACGAACTTCCGTAGTTCCCAGCGGTCGCCAATTCCCATCAGTTTCACTTCCCCGGCTGAGGCGCTCGGCAGCGTATCGTCCTGGCGCGACTGCCGATCCGAAGAACCCCAGCTTCGAATGTGGTGCCGCCACTCCGCCTGCTGGGAGCGCAGGCGTCTCGCCTGCTCTGCCGTGGCGAGCCTCGCTCTTTTCACGGATACGGGCACAGAGGCGTGCCGGGAGAGCTGCGTCTCGAAGCGTGCGTGTGCGCATATCGGCTCTCGGCTCGAGCAGTCTTCGCGCCTGCGGAAGACGATCACAGCTTCGATAGAGACTTCGGCGTCGACTCAGTGGCGCTGGTCAAGCTGCGGCCAGCCGGGCACCTACCTCGGAGGCCGCGCCGCCGACGCTGGCAAACGTGGCGAGAAGAGCGAGAGTCGTCCCTGGTCGCGCCAAGATGCTGCCGTCGAGCTCGCGGTCACGCTTTGCGCATTGCAAAAGGCCGCCGTTGAGCGCACGGGCGCGCTTTGCGCGTTGCGAAATGCCGCCGTTGAGCGCACGGGCGCGCTTTGCGCGCCGCGAAATGCCGCCGTTGAGCTCGAGGATCGCCTTGGGCAAATCCAGAACCAGGTGTTGAGCGCTCAACACCCCTCTGTCGAATCCCCCGAGCCACTGTTGAGCGCTCAACGGCACGGATTAGAATCCCCCAGAGCCACTCTCGTGCTCAACGGCCACCATCCGCCGTTGCCCAGAGCCATCCCTGAGCTCATTCTGCCCTCTTGCAAACGGCAAGGGGGCACAATCGAGCTCAACAGTGCTCATCCAAAAGGGCTGAGATCTGCGGCCAGGTCGAGGCCAGGGCTCGCGGTCAGCCGTCCTGATGGCGACGAGGGATGACGGTCGCTTCCCCGCGCTCCAGCACGACTGTTGCCGAGCCCTTCTCGAGGGTCCCGTGCCGACAGATCGTACACGTCATCGTCGTCTCCTGGTGAAGTCGTGGGGCTCGGCCAAAGTTAGAGATGCCCGGCACCTCCTTCGGGGGCGCACCTCCTTCGGGACGGCGTCGGTGACGGTCTTGCCACTAGATCCACGCGGCCTCGCCGCTGTCGACCTTCACGACGGCTCCCGCGGCCTGAGCTCGGGACGCTCGGCAAGGACCGACTCCAAGCACTCGGGGCAGATGCCGTGGCTGAACTCGGCCTCGGAGTGTGTGTGGATGAAGAGCTCGAGATGGTCCCAGTAGCCCTCGTCGTCGCGGATCTTCTTGCACTTACAGCAGATCGGCAGCAGACCGCTCAGCACCTTGACCTCGGACATCTTCTCTTG
>JAAELY010000391.1 GCA_024226335.1 bacterium | reverse complement strand
AGTAGGACGTCGAGCTTGCGCATGTTGGTGTCGCCGCGCAAGACGAGGTCGGCGATGGCGGTGTCGAACACGTTGGCCATGGTAATGCCGTGCTCCGCCTCCAAGATCTTAGCGTCGGATGCACATGCTTGCGTGACCTTGGAGCACTTCGAGCTCTGCAGCCAATGCCGTAGCGATGGCGCCTCGACCGAGCCGTCCTCATTGAGCAATTGCGGAAGCGCCAAGACGTCAAAGACGGCGATCACGTCGCCCACCGCCACTTGCACCAAGCTCATGACGGTGGCTCCTCGCCATCGACCCGGAGAGTATTCGAAGTCGACGCTCAAGATCGGTTCCTTCGCCGTCTCGATTTGCTTCCGCATGCGTCGCAGCACGTCGTCCGAAGCTTGGAGGGAATCGATGACCCCTCGAGGCATCACCCGACCATCGTCGAGCGCGCCGCGCTCGAGGAACCGACGTGCCTCATCGTCGAGAGCGCCGATGTCGCTCGCCGCCTCGTGTTCCGGATTGACCACGGCGACTAGCCCTTCGTGCGAAGCATCCGCATCGTCGTGCCCGTTGAAGAGGAAGGCGTCCCTCTCCATGGCGTGGCTTACGGCGGTAATGAGCGCAATGTGGTGCCTGTGCCGGTCGAGCTGCCTCGTCCTCACCTCGGTCACGATGGCTTGGACTCGTTTTGCCACCCGAGCATCGCTAGTTGCCGCCCAAGGTAGCTGGCCCACGTCCGTGTCGCCGAGGGTGATCCAACCCGCGAGCGTACCGCGCACGCTAAGGGCTTGATCGGCGGCGGACGTGTTCGTGGGCACGAGCACGTATCGGGTGTCGCTCAATGGCATGACGATGTCGTTGTCCTTCAAGAGCGCGTCCAAGGCGCCTTTGCTCCCGAAGGGCATGAGCGCTCGCAACGCGCACTCCTGAAGCGGCTCCTTCTTCGCGTACTTGACCGTGGATGGCAACACGAGTTCGCCGTCGCGCCATATCGCGAATAGCGCTGACGCCGTGAAGACCACCGGTGACACGCGCTTGCGCTTAAACGATCCGGGTGCGTAAGCCGCTCCGGTCACCGTGAGGTTGGCCACGAACCGCTCGTTCGTCTCCGCGCCGCCGTTGGACTCGCCGTTGGAGTTTCCCGCCGGCATGTCCTTGAGCAGGCCGGTCCCGTGAGTTCGGTCGTAGGCCATCCTCCCGTGCACGTGCGCGGGTAGGACCGACGCTAGTCGCGATAGCGCGTCCGGTCCTCGGTGGTCCCTAGCCGGATTGTGCGTGATCGTCCAATCGTAGCACTGCATTTCCATGGTCCACGTCGCGTACTTGCCCTTTGGGCGTTTGACGTTACGCAGCCACACTAGTGGCTCGGCATCCGTTTCGATGTAAAACTTAGCGTGTAACCAGTTGCTAAACCGCCGGATACCCTCGTACACCGTGCAACACTCGTGCTCTAACGAGTGCCAACGCGACTCCGCCGTCTTCCATTGGCGAGAGTAGTACGCGACCGTACGCATGCGTCCGTCTCGCCACTGCGCCACAATGACGCCCATGCCGACCGTGTTGGCGGCATCGCACAAGAGGTAGAACGGACTCTCGAAGTCGGGCAGCGCCAGCACACCCTTCTCCGGATCGCTGATCCACTCCTTGATCTCTGCGAAGCTCGTCAACTCCTCCTCCGTCGGCGCGTAGTCGAAGCCGCCTTTGTCCGTCAGAGCCTTCTTGCGTGCATGCAACGGCGCAAGCGTGAGGGCGCACCGGTGGATGTTTTGGCTACACCACTGCACGAGCCCTAGCCATTGGCCTAAGGCCTCGGCGTCGCGCGGGAATTCGGCTTCCGTGATCTGCTTGGTCTTGCTATCGTCGGGCCGAATCGTGCCGTTGCCGATGTGGCTACCGAGCCATTCAATCTCCCGCATGCCGAAGTAGCACTTGTCGGGACGGAATGTGAAGCCGGCGCCACCAATGCGGTCGAGCACGAGTACGACCTTGCACAAATGCTCCTCTAATGTCTCTCCGCCGTGAATCAACACGTCGTCGATGAACGAGATCGCGATCTCCGGTTGGAGACCCGAAAGCAGAACGTCCATGTTGCGCTGGAAGATCGCGCTCGCCGCTTGCATGCCCATAGGCAGCGTTGTGAACTCATATTTGCCGTCCGT
>JAAELY010000390.1 GCA_024226335.1 bacterium | reverse complement strand
CTTCTGCCCCTCCTCGAGGCCGTTTCGACAGTCGGTGAGGTTCCAGCGGCTATGGGAGAGCTTCCAGGCGATCTGGAAGGCGATGGCCGTCTTGCCGGTCCCCGTCGCTAGGGTCAGCAGGATGCGATCCTGGCCCTGGCTGATCGCATCCAGCGTCTTGGTGATCGCGTTGTGCTGGTAGTAGCGGGCCTGCCACTGTCCTCCCTTATCCTCGAACGGAACCGCGGAGAAACGGTTTCGCCAGAAACGCTCCTGGGCATCGCTCTCGCCGAAGGTTGCGTCCCAAAGTTCATCCGGTGTCGGATAGCGGTAGATATCGCCTTCGTCGCCGGTCTGCATATCCACGCGGTAGATGCCGTGGCCATTGGTGGAGAAGGTAAAGCGGGTCTGGAGTTTCTGGGCGTACTTCTTCGCCTGGCCTAACCCCTCGGTGACGGGGGCGCTCTCGCGCTTGGCCTCGATCACCGCGAGCTTCTGGTTCCGGTAGACGAGCACGTAGTCGGCGATCTCCTGCTTCGCCCGGGTGCCCGCGCCCTGCAGACGACCCAGCGTGATGATGACCTCGCGGCGCACGCGGCTGCCGTCGACCACGTCCCAGCCCGCGTCCTTGAGTGCCGGGTCGATCAGTTCGGCACGGGTTTCGGTTTCGTTGCGGTCTTTTGTCATATGCCGGCTTCCGAGAGCGT
>JAAELY010000389.1 GCA_024226335.1 bacterium | reverse complement strand
CATGAGGCGTGACCGCGCAATCTCGCGATTGGAATCTCCGCATCGCATCCGATGCAGGACCTGTCGATACTGGTACATCTCGATCCTCCGATTTGCCATGAATACCTCCTCGAAGAGGACGGTATCCGGTTGGATGGAGGCCCGAGATCCGCGTCATTCACCGGCTATCGCTGCCGACTACTCCCGACCGTTCTCATCGCCGTCAAAACCAGCTGAATGGCTCCGTTGCGGCGATCGTGGGTGGACCCATTACGCCGATCATCGAATGGACCCATACAGGCGATCATCAACACTTGTACTTGCTGTAGTGGTGACGCTGTCCGCGAGCTCGTCACTGTTTGCAGTCGCTACCCCCGAAGCATGCAGGCCACTAGAAGGGGAGCCGCCTGAATCGCTCAACGAAACGCTGAGTGTCGGGCGCTACAGCGTCGAGTTCGTTGCCACTGTGGGCTCGAAGGATGGCGCGCGAGTAGTCGGTACGATGACGCTCCGCCTAACAAGTAGGAGCGATCGATCTCCGCGGACGGGAGAGGCCGCAGAGGATTACGACATTACCCAGACGCCACTGTATGGATGGCTCGAAGCAGATCTCCGGTTGGTCGGTGCCCTGCTTTGCCGACCGGATGGGATTTCCGGGCCATTGCCGGATTCACGCGATCCTGTATACCCTGGGGTATTGGTTCATCTCTCAAGGTGGTCGCCAGACTCGTCGACGAAGTTTCCGGATGGTGCCCCAGTTCTGACCGTAGGAATGAATCGAAGAAAGGTGGAGCTTTGGGCAGAAGGTTGTGGCATCATCATGTGGATCTACGCGAAGCGAAATGGAGAGTTCATCGGCAAGTGGCATGAGATTGGCAACCTCGCACAGGATGGTCTAGGGCACTTCTGCTTGCGTTCCGAAGCGCGCGGAGATGGCATATACTCGGACGTCATGAAACGGTTTAACAACAGAATGCACCGGAGCGGGGGCGCGGAGATCCTCTCGCTTCTCTCGAGATCACCGGAGCCCCGCCCGGTGATTCTAGCTCGTTAGGCCCCAAGCGAAAGGGTGGTCGGGATGAGATTCAAGCAGAGACAGTGGTTATTGGTCCCAACGCTGATAGCTTCGTTGATTGCGGCAGGCTGTTCAGGGCAAGGGAAGGATTCAGGAGAAGTGTCGGCAGATCGCGAGGAAGCCGAAGCTGGCGTAGACCTTAGCGAGAGGAAGCAGCGAGCACTTCTGGAATGTGAGAATTTGGCTTCTGAGCCGATAAAGGGAACCGTAGACATAGGCGGAAGTAAATTTGCCGGAAACAGGGTGACTGCTATCGAAGGGACAGGGCAAGTGACCAGCGCGCAGGGCGCTGTAATCGCAGATGGGGAGTTTTCTTTAGTAGAAGGTTACGCTGCTCTCAGCGGCATACCGGGTGCGATCTTTGATTTCTTAGAGGAAGATCTTGCAGCGCCCCTGGAGGAGGAGTACTTCGGCGAGCCGGACCAGGAAGCGCCTCCGGTCTTAAGGTTCCACCCAACTCGGTTACGGACTTGTCGTGGGTCGGCTGAGGCGCGATCCGCTGCTTTCCTTTGGTACTCGTCATGTCCTTGATCGAGTTCGCTGCTCATTGTCGGGCATCGAACGGGCTGGGGTAATGGATTCTCTTGAATGTTTTCGTTACATGCAAACCGCCAGGCGCAGCCCTACCAGGAAGCGCAGATTTCAGGAGAATCAGGCGATGCGATATCGAAGCTACGGACTTGCGCCCCTCAGCTCGCCGCAGCGAGGAGGGCGGCGAAGCTTCGAGAGCCGCCAGCGTCGGCCAGCGGGTCGAATT
>JAAELY010000388.1 GCA_024226335.1 bacterium | reverse complement strand
CTGCACCACACCTCGGTTCCCTGCGCGCTTGACGAAACCGTACACCGACGTAATCTTTTGCTTCAGCGCCGAAACAGTGGCGAAGACGTGCAGCATGCGATAGTTCTCTCGGAAGCGATTAATCACCGGAGGCGTATGCAGCTCACCCGCTGCCTCTTCGGCCGCGGTCGTGTAAGACAACTCTTCCCGCAACATCTGCAGGCTGAAGAACTCATCGACCAGCAACGGCACAGGCCTCTCTGGATGACCCCATGAAGCATCGCCGTACCAGAAGCAAACAGGATCTATCTTAGTCCAGACCGTCCACTCGAACAGGTCCATGGGCCTCGATCCCGTCGGAACCACCAGACGCTTCCCAGGCACTGCAGACAACTCTGCTTGGCTGGACCGACCGGTCGTGATCGCCAACATGGCCTGCTCCAGTTTCACGTCCAACGCATCTCTCGAGAGCTTCGCGAAGGATGCCTTCAACACCTTGCAGATTCCGCGCAAGTGCTCGCGCATGATTTCATTCGCCTCCGTCCGACCGTCATCCAAAGCCGCCTCCGTCTCTGCGAGACGCACGCGCTCCCCCACGGCCGTTGCCTCCTCGAGCTTCGCCCCCGCAACCGCCCACGCTCGCGCCATCGTCCCGTCATCGTCCTCATCGGCGAAGGCGGAAACGTAAGGAGCTACGATCGCGGCCTCTCCTTCCTCCACATGACCAGATACTTGTTGCGCCGGGCCGACGTCCCCTGGTACCTCCTCCTCGTCCCCCTCCGCCGCAGGCAAGACGACGCAGCACTGCTCGAAGACTCTCGGCATCGTCCCGTCAACCGGCCACTTTCCGAGCTCCACCTCGTCCAGCGTCGCCTTCTGATACACCGGGTTCTCAGACTGCAGCTTCGCGGCGATCGCTCGGAACTCCGCGGCATCGACACGCCCGAGAAACGCTTTGCTGAAGTCCGCGGGATCGCAACCCACGAAAACAGCGACGAAGGAATCGCCGAGACTCTTCGGAGGGAAGGTGTCCTGGCACTCCTTGCGACCATTCGGAAAGACAATTGCCGAACCGCTCATGCCCTTCTGATGGAAAGCTTCCTGCCAGAACGGCAGCTTCTGTTGCCCC
Organism: bacterium; assembly: GCA_024226335.1. NCBI lineage: Bacteria > bacterium. Next base: position 1,040 of record JAAELY010000388.1, on the reverse strand, counting down.
TCGGCATCACCACCTCCTCTGAAGATCAGCTTCGTCGTAATCGCACGACCTAAGGCCAAGAGAAGTCGCAGACCAAACCTCTCCGGCTCCAGCAGGCGCTCTTGCAATGGAGTCAGGCGGCCTAACCAATTGAAGTTGGCGAGCGCGAAACGCGGCATCGTTGGCGAAGTCTTGGAAAGCGGCTCGACACAAGCGCGACACACGAAAACCGGCTCCGAGCCAGAAATGGCAGCAGCAGAAATGCGACGCCGATGCAGCAACAGAGACACACCGTCCAGCACGACGGCTGACGCGTAGAGCTCCTCCTCAGGAATCAAAGGCCAATGCTCTCTGTAATGCGTCACCGACAACAAGTCACAAAAAGCAGCGCGATCACGGATCCAATCGGCATTGAGACCGGCAAGAGCCACCTTGCACAAGTCTTCCGCCCAGTGAAGTCGTGTACATACGACGCAAGCCTGCATCGAGCGCGGCTCCCAACGCACATTACAATGCAACCCGTCCAATGCCTCCAGCTGACTCCGCAGATCTCCACCAAGCTTTTCCCAATCGAGTGCCGCGCGCGTGAAGAACTCGGAAAAGTTCCCGACCAGAAGCCGCACGTACTCGGGCGAATAGACATAAGGTTGCAAAGAAGAGAGAAAGAGATACACGTTCCGATACGTCTGCAGGCCACCATGCACCGCATCGACATGCTCGGCCCACTCTTCGCGACTCAAAAACGCAGCCTGGCACAGCATGCAAGGAACAGGCAAACTCGCCTCGCACGTACTCCGCCACTTCCTCAACACCGCACGCTCCGCTGATGGCATCTTCAGAGCTCGTCTCTGCGCATGCAACAACACAGGCAACGTCTCAGACGCCCGATCCTGGACGCGGCCCTCACGTACTTGCGCCTGGACGCGACCCTCACGTACTTGCGCCCGATCCTGGACGCGGCCCTCACGTACTTGCGCCTGGACGTGACCCTCACGTGCTTGCGCCCGATCCTGGACGCGGCCCTCACGTACTTGCGCCTGGACGCGACCCTCACGTACTTG
>JAAELY010000387.1 GCA_024226335.1 bacterium | reverse complement strand
CGAGAAGCGGGAGTCGCCGCCTGAGCAAGAAGCGTGATCCGATCGCAGATCCGTAGATCTGCAGAGGGTCGCGCGACGCAGCGCAGGCGGATGCATCGCGCTTCGCAGCCGCAGCCTCCCTGTGCAGAGGTTCCCTAGCCTTTGATTTCCATCAGCTCGGCCGCATTCTCGAACAGGATTCGCCGTTCGAGTCCGCGATCGCCACTGCACGCGTTCCGCACGATCTGCACAGCCGGGGGGCGATTGCCGTAGGGCCAGTCGGAGGCGAAGAGCACGCGTTCTGGACCGAAGGCGTCGATCAACTCGCGCACCCGCTTCACGGATTGGAACGAGGTGTCGACCCATACATTCGAGAAGCGGGAGAGTTGTTTCATCGCCTTCTTGACCTCGAACAGTCCCGCGTGTCCGGCGATGAAGTCGACCGAAGGAAAGTCGCGCACGAGTGCCTCGGCGTAGTCGATGCCGCCGTAGCGCGGTTCTTCGCGCGCCTTGTCGGCACCGAGATAGTAGGAGGAGATGCCGCAGTGAAAGAGCACCGGAAGACGATGAGGAGCGAAGCTCTCCACCGCCGCCCGGGTCTCGGCGCTGGCGAGGGAGATCTTCTGGATGATGGGGTGAATCTTCAGGCCTCGCGCCCCCGCAGCGACATCGGCGGCGAGCTTCGCGGTCGGGTCGTTGAATGAACCCGGCCCGCCATCGCGATCGCCGTAGTCCACGCCCGTAAAGGCGATGATCCGCGGGTCTCGACGCACGGCCGCAGCCAGATCTTCGAAGACGAGATAGGGCGGGACGGGCAGGCAGACCCCGAATGAAATGCCCGCCTGATCCATGGAAGCGGCGAAATTCTCGAGAGTCGCCGTCGCGTTGCGCGCCCGCTCGGCGCGCGTCACAGAGTCGGGAAAGAGGCGATAGGAGAGCCGGGCCAGCGGCAGCGGGTAGTTGTGTAGCCGGGCTTCCGATTGCGCGGTCGGATCGAACACCGGCTCCATCGTCACTCCGAGCTTGTCGATGAGCGCTCCTCCGTTCGGATGAAGGATGTCACCCAGATGCCCATGTGCGTCGATGATCGGTTCCACGGTTCGAATTTATCAGATCGGACCCGGTCCGGTGCGGTCGCTCAGGATCCAGCGAATCATCGCCAGATGCTGGCGTCCGAAAAAGACCTCGTCCTCGATCAGGTAGGCCGGCGCCTGGAACACGCCGGTCGCGTCCAAGGAACTCGCGATGCTCTCCGCCGCTGCGGGACCCTCGGCCTCGGCCCAATCGTCGAACTCCCGGGAGTGCAGACCTTGCGCGCGCAGGACCTCGGCGACTCCCGCGAGATCGATGACATCCATTTCGAGCGCCCAGTAGCGACGAAACAGCTCTTCCAGGAAACTCGGTAGTGATTCGGGAGCCTGCGCGCGAACCCACAACCACGCCAGCGTCGCCGCGTGCGATGGCCCGGTGCGATAGGGTTCGAGTAGAGTCAGTCCCGCGGCCTGCGAATAGATCGCGATCTCTCGGGCGATCATATTTGCGCGGTGGCGTCGGTGCAGGACGCCGCGGTCGTCGTCTGCGCCCGGAGTTGTGGGTTCTCGCAGCGATCGCCCTTCAAAGGGCAGCCAGTCGATGTCGATCTTCATCTCGCGTCCGAAATCGATGGCCGGTCCCAAGGCCAGGTACGCGAGGGGGTGGCGGATGTCGAGGACGATGCAGAGCGGCGACTGCGTGAGTTCGGTCAATGCACTCATCGTTCGAAGCTCCGGTTGGCGACGTCGGGAGCCGGCCCGTGGCGTCCCGCGAGGATCCACGCGATGCGGGGCAGGTGCTCTCGTCCGAACCACATCTCGTCCTCGACGAGGTAGGTCGGGACGCCGTACACGCCCGCATCGAAGGCTTCCCGGTTGATGCGGTCGTGCAGTTCGCGTCCGGTTCCGCCCGCCCAGTCGCGAAACCCCTGCGTCTCGAGCTCCGCTTCGGCGAGGCTCTGTTCCAGGATCCCGAGGTCGTCGATGTCGAGTTCGCGGCGCCAGAAAGGCGGGTACGCGACGTCGATGAAGCGATCGAAGCCGTTTTGCTGCCCGGCCCAGAGCATCGCGATTCCGGCCAGACTCGAGTCCCAGATCTTGATCGTTCCGCGCACGGTCTTGCCCGTCAGCGTCGCATAGCGTCGTACGTCGTAGTACGAATAACGTACACCGCTCCATTGCTGTGGCGTGCGACTCTCGCTCTGGACCTTCTTGCGGTCTTTCGCGAGCTTGGCCGAGCCCATATAGCTGGGCAGGTCGAGTGTGAAAGGGCGCCAATCGATTCGGACTTCGAGCGATTCGGCCATCGCGCGGGTGGGGCCGATCGCGATGTAGGCGTAGGGGCTTTTCAGATCGATGTAGACGGCGAGGCGCGCATCGCCTCGAAGCTCTGCGAACTCGGGTGGGAACTCGCCGTTGGGAGAGGTCGGAGTCATGGTCGACAACGATGCAATAGCTGGAGCCGATGGGCGAGGGGGAGGCGGTGACCGCTCAGTTCTTCGCAGATCTCCGACCCACGAGTCCCCCGATTGAGCGCACGAGCCAGCGCGGGTAGAACTGGACGGCGCTCGCCAGCATCCGATTCGGAAGTCCGGGGACGATCACGGCCCGACCGGCCATGCAGGCCGCGAAGCCATCGCGGGCGACGTCGCCAACCCTGGAGATGAACAGGCCTGGAATGCTGCGGGTCACCTCGTGCTCTTCCAGCGCCCGGTCGTACATATCCGTCTTCGTGACGCCTGGACAGAGCGCCGTTACCGTGACTCCGCTGTTCTTCAGTTCTTCGGACAGTGACTCGGAAAGAGACAGAACGAACGCCTTGCTGGCCGCGTAGAGGGCCATCGAAGGCACGGGCTGGAAAGAGGAGGTTGAAGCGAGGTTCAGGATCCGGCCGTGCCCCCGCTCGAGCATGGCGGGCAGGAGTCGGCGCGTGAGTGAGGTGAGCACGACGATATTCAGTTGCAATAGGCGTTCATCTCGCTCGACCTCGATGTCGGCGAAGCCGCCCATGTCCATCAAGCCGGCGTTGTTGACCAGCACTTCGACCTCGAGTCCGTCGTCTTCCAGTCGCTGGACCAGCTTCTCCGGGGCGTCCGGCCCCAGCAGATCCATCGGAATCACGTGGACATCGACACCGTGCTTCTGGCGGCAGCGATCGGCGAGTTCTTCGAGTTCTGCGGCGCGACGCGCGACGATGATCAAGTCAAAGCCGTGTTCTGCGAACACCAGGGCCAGCTCCCGACCGATGCCAGCAGACGCGCCCGTGATGAGAGCCGTCTCTCCCCTCCGATTCATGGCTACACCTCGTTGAGTGAATGCATCACCACGATACCGCGAGCAGGGGGTCGCGTGCCGACCTCTGATCTCGGCCCCCCAGGGCCGAGCGGCAATGCTACCGTGGGGCACGAGGAGGGATTAATGGCCGGTCAACACGATGGTCCCGCATCTGGCGCATTCGAGCCCGTGTTATTCGGAGGCAATACCAGCTTTGCGGGCCTGGCCAAAGCCGACGTCTCGCCGGTGCTGCGTTCCGTGCCGGCCTACGCTCCTACCGGGTCCTGCACGGCCTGGGGAATTCCCTTCCAGATTCGCCGCCCACTTCTGGTCCAGAGCGGAGCGGCGAACATCGATCTCGCGGGTACCCGCGCCGGCTGGCTCGTGTTCTTGCACACGACCGACGTGGTGCCACGCGTGCCGAATCAGGACGGGTTTACGCTCCCGTACCGCGGCGACGGTGCACTGGCCGAACATGTTGCGGACTACGTATTCCGCTATGCAGATGGCAGCGAGGTGCGTCAGGAGATCCGGCGTCGCCACCAGATCGGAACCGTGCAACGGATCTGGGGCGAGAACTGTTTCGAAGCCGTGGCCATGAGCAAGCCTCGGCCCATACGTCCGTTTCACGAGCAGCGACTACCGGCGCCCCCCGCACCCCAGTCCTGGGGATTGAGTCAAGCACGCGCATTGGCCGGCGACACCGCGCCGTTCGGGAACTGGCTCTGGGCCTGGGAGAATCCCCATCCCCGCCGGGCTCTGGCCGGTGTGACGATCGAGCACCGGGCGGGAACGCTGCTTGTCTGCGCACTCTCGGGTGGTCGCGCCTCCGCACATCCGCTGCGCTGGCAGACACGCAAGAAGGCACAGCTCCGCCTCGGACCGAACGAAGATTTCGATTTCGACGTGGATGAAAGCGGGTTGTTGAAACACGTCCGGCTCGACATGGGGCAGGTGATCTCTGCGCAACCGCACTTCGACTATCCCGATGCCGAATGGACCAGAACCCGCAACAACCAGGCGCCACGCATCGACAATCGCACGGTCACGCTGGAGTACAGCGCACATCCCGATGCCCGCTTCCACCTGTCCAATGGCCGGTCCGTGCCGGTTGCAAAGCTCGAGTCGGGGAAAGGAACGAAGGATCTCCGGCCGATTGCAGCGGCGACGCAACGCGTGAAGCTGCGCGTCGTCGACGCCGAGAGCGGACTCGCGGTGCCGGTGAAACTCCATGCCCACGGCGACCACGGCGAGTACCTGGCTCCGACGGATCGCCATCGCATTCCGAATTCGGCCTGGTTCGAAGACTACAGCCCGGACTATGTCGCGGTAGATTTTCAATCCGGGTCCTATCACCTGACGACCTATATCCAGGGCGAGACGCTGATCGATCTGCCGCTGGGGCGTGTGTACCTCGAAGTGAGCAAGGGCTTTGAAACGAAGCCGGTGCGCAAAGCGATCGACGTGAAAGCATCGACTCGCACCGTGACGATCCGCTTGAAGAAGGTATTGCCCTGGCGGGAGCGCGGCTGGGTGACGGCGGACACGCACGTGCACTTCCTGTCTCCGGCTACGGCCCAGCTCGAAGGAGCGGCCGAGGGTGTGAACGTGATCAACCTGTTGGCGAGCCAATGGGGCGAGTTGATGACCAATGTCGGCGACTTCGACGGCAAGACCACCTACGGGTCGCGAGAGGCCGGCGGCGATGGCGAGTGGTTGGTGCGCGTCGGTACCGAGAACCGACAGCACGTGCTCGGGCACATCTCGTTGCTCGGTTACAACGGCGACATCATTACGCCCATGTGTTCGGGTGGTCCCGATGAGGCGGCGATCGGAGATCCGGTCGGCGTGTTGATGACGGAGTGGGCGCGCCAATGCAGGTCCCAGGACGGAATCGTCGTCTTTCCCCACTTTCCCCAGCCACGGGCGGAGAACGCAGCCACACTGGTTCACGGGGATGTCGACGCGGTCGAGATGTGTTCGTGGGGAGATCTGTATCGGGGAATCGATCCCTATTCTCTTTCGGACTGGTATCGCTATCTGAACTGCGGCTACCTCTATCCCGCGGTCGGCGGCACCGACAAGATGGCGGCATCGACCGCGGTCGGAACGATCCGAACCTATGCGAAGCTCCCCGAGGGCGTCGAGTTCAGCTATGACGCGTGGAAGGATGCGATTCGCGCCGGGAACACCTTCGTGTCCTATGGGCCGCTTGTCGAATTCTCTGTTGAAGGCCGTCCGGCGGGGTCTCGGATCGAGATGGCGGCCGGGGGCGGCCGCGTCAGCGTGGACTACGAACTGGCGAGCGTCACGCTGCCGATGACTCGGGTCGATCTGATCGTGAACGGCGAGATCCGCGAGAGTCGCACGACTTCCCGCTTTGCCGCGCGCGGCAGCATATCCGTCGATGTCGAGAGTAGCTCGTGGGTCGCATTACTCGTGCGCGGAAAGTACGCCGACAAGCCGGAGATGATTGCAGCGCACTCGTCACCGGTCATGGTCCACGTGGAGGGAACCCGGGTCTTCTCGAAAGTCGACGCCATCACCATCCTGGACCAGATCGAGGGCGCATTGGCTTACCTCGACACGGTCGGCACCCGCGCCGAGGCCGCGGCGTCAAAACGTATGCGACTGGTGCTCACCAGCGCCCATCGCAAGCTCCACAACGAGATGCACCAGAAGGGGCACGATCACGTTCACGCAGCCCCTCATCACCATCCGGAACACAGCTGAGCGGCCAGCCGCCGGCCATCACATCCGAAACGACCGGACGCCATCGAACCTGAGCGTCCAATCAGTTTGGGAGCTGCCCAATGTCGAATACGCAGGACGCCGTCATCATCGGTGCGGGCGTCATCGGCTGTTCGATCGCCTATCGTCTGGGTCGAAAAGGAATCCGCTCCCGGATCATCGAGCGCGAGTCAGTCGGCTGTGATGAAATCCGTGCCACGTATTTCGGTGGGATGGGGATATGCCTGAGTCCGGGTACGGGGCAGATCATGGCAGGCCTCATCTCCACGGGTGAGGTGCCATTCCGCGCGAAGCAACTCATGAAGCTCTTGGGTCCCGCGCAGGTGTAGTCAGACGGGTTTTTCATGGGAAGGTTCAGTCCCCGTCCTCCATGGCGCACGAGGCATCGTCTTCGCATTCTTCCTTTGGAGGATCGGGAAACCCGTCTGCGGTTGCGGGTGCCAGAGTTCCACCGCGGGACAGAAAGAGCCGCTCTTGTCTGGGTTGAGTCACGATGAGGATGTATTCAATCTCCTCTCTGCTTTCGCCCTTCAGACTGTTGAATATCAAGCGGTAGATTTCGGCAGCCTGCTTTCCCTTGTGCGCGCCAGACTCGCGCTCGTACACTACGGGCAGCGTCGCTACGGGCAAATCGGGAATGTGTTTTCTGTCCTGTAGAGAGACCAAGATCCGGGCCTTGTCTGGACGATCCTTGTCTCGCAGCGCTCCTTGCTTCCAGATGCAGTTGAAGACTCGGCAGGGTTCTGGCCGCTCTTCGTAAGAACCACAGCCACTTCCCATGACTGCATGGGGGCACCATGTATTGGCGGGCTTGGGTGGATCGAAGTTCCCGATTTTCAGCAGCTTGCAGCAGAGCATGCAAGGACCGCACTCCCGCTCTTCTGCTTTTGGAGAGTTGTTCTCTGTGGGAGCGTCGAGTTCGTCGAGTTCTTCAGTCTGGTCGATCATTCATTCCCCATATTTGTTTCCGCTACAGGCGGTGAAAAATCCATTCGAGTGCACCGTACTGACGGCCTCCGCCTTCCTTCATGCGCTCCCAACGCATACCGCAATCGAGCAGCAGGATCCCGGCGGCGATGGGTGCGGCAAAGGGGCCTACGCCGAGGGGGTCGCCGAATATGACCTGGGGCACGATCAGCCCCAGGCAGATCACACCCAGGATGTACTCGCAGCGCATCGAGACTTGTGTTGAAGTGAGGGCGTCGAATTCGAAGCTTTCCTGCAGGCCGCACTTGATGTTCGATGGAAGGAGACCTAGCAGCGGGTAGAAGGGGAGTCCGATGGCGAACACACCGAGGCGGGCCCACGCCGACTGACGCTCGCTATTGCGGTTTGCAACGAATGCCTCGTCGTAGACCAGAGTGTTGCTCGGACGATCGTGCAGATCGTCGGGCCAGCGGATGAGCCGATAGCGATAGCCACGCCCTGCGGCCGGATCGGGTCTGCCGCGATCCGGCTCGAAGGCCTCTGCCACGAAGTAGCGTGTGCCGTCGATGAGGACGGCACTCTTTCGAAAGCGGCTTGCCGTCCACTCCCGCAGCGGTACCCGCGCGATCACGAGCAGGTCGTCCCCGACCGGCTTGATCCAGTCTTCGCCCACCGCCCTGCCTTGCTTCGGGAGAGTCAAGAGTCCCGGCCTCCGGCGCGAGCTGCCCAGATTGGCACAAGCGCGTAGGTATTGCTATCGGCAGACGGGATGTCGAACTGGTCAGCATATGTCGTCAGATGTCCGCGCCCGGTGCGACGGGTTCGGCCGGGGCCCAGGGCGGCTGTCCTGCTGGCAACGCTTCTGGCGTGCGGTGCGCCCGATCCTTCGCCTGCGCCGGATCTCGTCCTGACGGGGGGGCGCATCATTACTCTGGATCCCGACAAACCCGACGCGAATGCGATCTGGCTCTCGGGAGGCGCGATTCGCGCGGTGGGGAGCTCCGAAGAGATCGCTGCGCTTGCTCCCACGGATGCAAAGCGGATCGACCTGCAGGGGCAGACCGTCGTACCGGGTTTCAATGACAATCACGTCCATGCCTTTGGAGCCGGGCGATTGTTCCAGCAACCCGTACTGCATCGCAAGAGCTGTGAAGAGATCGAAGCCATCATCGCGGCCGAAGTCCCCAAACACGCTCCCGGTGAATTGATCGAAGGCGCACATTGGGACTATCCGGGCTGCCCCCATCCCCACCGTGAAATGCTCGATCGGGCTGCTCCTGACAATCCTGTTTCCCTTCTTCAGTTCTCCGCTCACGCCTCCTGGGTCAACTCGCGAAGACTCGAAGAAATGGGGATCGATCGCTCCACGGTGGATCCTCAAGGGGGGCAGATCGTACGAGATGCTCGGGGCGAACCCACAGGAGTCCTTCGCGACACCGCGATGCAATCCGGCGGCGACGGTCTTCTTCTCGAAGTCCTGAGTCCGGCCGCGCATCGCCACAACCTCGATGTGGCACTCGACTTGTTTCGACGCTCGGGAATTACGTCCGTCCAGGACAATACCTGGCAACCCATCACGGTCTGGCATCTTGCACGGTACCGAGATCGCGGCGATCTCACCGCGCGCTTCAGCCACTGGCCCATGGGGGGGAACTCGCTCGTACGACATCTCATGGATCTTGTTTCCTATGACGGCGAGTGGCTGAGTCTCGGTCCGGCCAAGCACTTTTCCGATGGAGCCTTTTCGACTCGCACGGCCTGGCTGCTGGGCGAAGGTTATGAGGAAGAACCATCCAATCGAGGTGCTCCACGCCACAGCCAGGAAGAGATGAACTCCATTGTCGAGGATGCCGCAGCAGACTCACGCCAGATTGCCATTCACGCGATCGGCGACGCTGCGGTCCAACAGATTCTCGACGCCGTCGAGCACGTTCGTAACGACTATCCCCAGGTCGATCGCTTGCGAATCCGGCTCGAACACGTGCAACTCGTCGCCGAAGAAGATGTTGAGCGAATGCGCGAGTTTGGTCTGGTCGCCAACTTACATCCGTTTGCCCTGGCCACCCCGAACAAGGACATCGCCCTGTTGGGAAAGGAGCGCGCTCTACGAGCCTACCCCTACAAGACCCTTCTGGATTCGGGCGTGCCGATCTCGTGCGGCTCCGATGTGCCCGCCGAGGTGGACTACTCGCCTCTACTCGGGATGTACTACCTCGTCACCCGCATGAACATCGAGGGAACGGAAGGGCCCCACAACTCGGTAGAGCGCTTCACGCCACTCGAGGCTCTGCGCTGCTACACCCTGGGTTCGGCCTATGCGGAATTCAAAGAAGACGTCAAAGGCTCGATCACTCCCGGGAAGTGGGCCGACCTGGCCGTTCTTTCCGAAGATCCGACAGCGGTAGAACCGGCCAGGATCAAAGACATCGAAGTTTCGATGACCCTGGTGGCGGGACGCATCGTCTACCCGCGAGAATAGGGCGCGGGTTTCGCAAAACTCGTTCTCTAACTGCGAAGGATCTTCGTGAACGATGTAGCAGGCTCGTTTCGCGGATCGAGGTCGTGCTTCGATTCAGGGAAGAACTTGAACGAGTTCGAGGACCGTGCCGTCCGGATCCTTGAAGCAGACGAAGCGCGTACTCGGTCCATCCTCCCAGACGACTGTGGCCGGTTCGCTCACGATCTCGACTTTTCGCTCGCGCAGTTCGGCGAGATCCGCATCGAGATCCGTGCTCAGGAGGGCTACGCGCGCGATTCCCAGGTGATTGAGCCTGGAGTAGGGGGCCTCGGGATCGCTTGGGCTCTTCCATTGCAGGAGGTCGATCACGAAGGGGGGATTGGAGTCTCGTAGGCGCATGAGGCCCCCGCGAAGTTCGTACGCCGAGAACCCGACGGCCGCCGTTACTTCCGGAGGGCTGTATTCCGGGACCTCGAGAAAGAGTTCGAAGCCGAGCTTTTCGTAGAACTCACGCGATACATCGAAGTCGCTGCAATTGATGTTCACGTGAATCAATCCCTTGATATTCACCTTCGACTCCTCTTGCTGCGTCCATACCCGCTGTCCTGCATGGGTCGATGAATCTCCGCACCTTCGCAGGGCTGTATTCGCCGCGGAATTTCAACCCCGCTCTTCGGTAAACAGGGCTTCGGGATGGGTGTTGAATGCTTCGAGCAGGAATCGCTCCTGGGGTTTTTCGGAGGCCGTCTTCGGGATCTCGTCGATCAACTGCAGATAGGTGGGAACGAAATTGGACTCGAGACCGGCACGACAAGCCTCAAAGACCGAAGACGGTGAGAACTTTGCACCTTCTTCGAGGACGATGGCGGCGACAACGTCCTTCTCTCCCGGTGCGCCCGAGGCCGCCACGACTCCATAGACGAAGACGTCACTGACCTGGGGGTGTTCGGCGATCACCTTCTCGACAAAGCCGGGATTGACGAAGTCGCCGTTGTGACGCAGTCCACCGCCCTTGCGATAGTCGAAGAAATGCCAGCCGTCTGCGTCGCGGTGTCCCATATCGCCACTTCGAAGCCAGCCGCCACGTGTCTTTTCTGCCGAGGCCTTGGGGTTGTCGTAGTACTCGACTTCGGCCTTTTCGTTGCTGTCCACAGGGCGCGAGCAGATCTCGCCCGTCACGCCGGGCGGACACTCGACGTCGTTTTCGTCGAGGATTTTCAAATCGAGATTGGGGCCGGGCATTCCGAACGAGCCGACCGGACCCTGGCCGATGGGTTTGAAACAGAAGCCCCCCTCGACGGCACCGTACCACTCGTAGATTTCGAGTCCGAAGCGCTTTTCGAAAGCCGCCCAGATCGCCCTGGGCATACCCGCGCTGACCAGCAAGCGCACGGGGTTGTCTGCGTCATCCGGACGCTCTGGCTCACTGTAGATTGCAGTCGCGATGCCACCCAGTTGGGAAAACGCAGTCGCGCCGTGCGCGCGGCACACATCGAAGAGCTTCGATTTGGTGAAGCGCCGGCTGAATACCGCGCGCAGTCCCATGCCTAGCGAAGGGGCGAGGGTCACGGCTTGTGCGTTTCCGTGGGTCAACGAAAGTCCGGTGTAAGGTCGCTCGTCCGGCTGGTAACCGAAAATCGTTCCCAACATCGACGATCCACCGAAGCGGACATTTGGAAAGACGAGACCCTTCGGATCACCGGTCGTTCCCGAGGTGTAGATGATCTGCAGTGGATCATTTGCGCCCTCGAGACGCGGTTCCAGCCCGTCGGTGGGCCTGGCGAGCGCTTCGCGCATCGAATCGACGGCGTCTTCACTCTCGAGTGGTATCGCGTCCTGTCCCTCACCTGTCTCCAGACCTAGCACCCAATGGATATCGGGTACCTCTTTGCGCGCGCGCGCGACTTCTGCAAGGCAGTAGTCGGCACAGACCACACCCCGACAGCCCGCGTTCTGCAGCATATAGGCCAGTTTTTCGCCGCGGGTGCGCGGATCGATGGGCACGAATACGCAACCCGAGATCGACGCCGCGATCATGGTCTCTACATACTCGGGATGGTTGCGCATCATCAGACCGAAGCGATCGCCACGCTCCATTCCGTAAGCGATGAGCGCAGCGGCGATTCGGTTGCCGTTGCGATGGAGGTCGGCGTAGGTCCGGATCTCGTCCGGTGTCGCCCCGCCGTCGAGGCTCAGATGTTCGAAGGTCAGTACGTCGAAATCCGGTTTCTGCTCCGCCCGAGCTTCGATCATGTCCGCCAGAATCCAATCCATGCGCTCGCGCATCGCTACTCTCCTGAGGCGGACGAAGAGCTGCGATCAAACCGCCTCTCTGTCCGCAGTTCGTCGTCGGACTAAGCTTTGAGAATCGTCACACACATCGCGGCTGCGTCGGGACCGATTGTGCCTCCGCCGTTGTGGGCCAGTGCGGTCTTCGCTCCCTCTACTTGCCGCTTGCCGGAGCATCCCTGCAACTGCTCGGTCAGTTCCACGATCTGCGCAATGCCGGTGGCGCCCACGGGATGTCCCTTGCGCAGAAGACCGCCGCTGGTATTGACCGGGCAGCGTCCTCCCAGTCGAGTCACGCCCTCCTCGACCAGCTTTCCGCCCTCGCCCTTGGCGCACAGTGAAAGTGACTCGTAGGCGAACAGTTCCGAAGGCGCCGAGGCATCGTGAAGCTCGATCACGTCGAGGTCCTCGGGTCCGATACCCGCCTCTTCATAGGCCTCGGCCGAGCAGACATCGCCGGTTCCCGGCGCGGCGGGATCGTGGTCCCAGCCCGAGCGAAGCACACTGGAAACGACTCGCACTGGGCGACTCAGGCCGAGTTCGCGCGCCTTGCGCTCGCTCATCACGACCGTGGCTGCTGCCCCATCGCCGATCGGCGAGCACATGGAACGCGTCAATGGCTCCGCGATCATGGGTTGTGCGAGTACCTCTTCGACTGTGAGCGCGTCGCGAAATTGCGCGCGTGCATTCAGGCTGCCGTGGAATGAGTTCTTGGCCGACACGCCCGCATACTGCTCCACCGTCGTGCCGTACGCATTCATATGAGCACGGGCCACCTGAGCGTAGATGTCCATGAACATCGAGCGGTTCTTGCCCGAGCCCGAAGACGAGGACTTCGCACCCGAGGACTTCGCGCTCTCCTGCAGCTGCTCCATGATGCTCGACATCGACTCAACGTCGACCGCCCCGCTGAAGGCGCCGAAGGAGACCTTCTTGTCTTCGTGGTAGAGCTTCTCGACGCCGAGAGCGAGCACGATGTCGTAGTAGCCCGCCGAGACCATGGCACAGGCCTGGTTGAAGGCCGTCGAGGAACTGGCACAGGCGTTCTCGACATTGATCACCGGCAGACGTCCCAGGCCGATCGAGCGCAGGATCACCTGACCTCGAATACACTCCTGGCCCGTCACCACGCCAGCTGCTGCGTTGCCGACGTATGCGGCTTCGAGCGCATTCCCCTCTATTCCGGCATCGGCCAACGCGGCCTGAACTGCTTCGGCGCCGAGGGATTTGAGTCCTCGATCCATGTGCTTTCCGAATACCGTCATGCCGACACCGGCGACGACTGCGTTGAGACGCATTTCGCTTCTCTCCTTGGTCTTGCGGCCCTTCTTACGGGCCGAATTTCGGTTTTCGTTCCGACCGAGACGTCGAGTTCAGAGCAGTCCGTTGCCTTTGAGGTCCAGGGCCCTTTGCAGGTACTCGAGTTCCGCCTCTCGCCAGGGTAGTGGGGCCGGAGTCTGGAACATCTCGTCGCGCGTGAGCTGGTCGACTACCTCTTGCGAGCGCGGGTAGGCGTTGCCGTAGCCGTTGAGGTGGAAGAGGTTTTCGAAAGGCAGGCGGGGACGCTGGCCGCCGGCTTCGGGGCTCTCGGCCGGGTAGCCCACCGTCTGGATCAGCAGGATCCTGCAACTCTCCGGCATACCCAGGTTCTTGCGAATCTCTTCACCGTGTGGTGTTCCCAGACAGCAGGTTCCGAGCCCGAGTTCGAAGGCCATCAACGTGGCCTGGGCGATACCCTGACCGCAGTCGACCTCTCCCAGGCCCGGTGCCTTGGTCGAATCGCGGATGGCTTCGAAGATTGGAAACAACTGCTCTTCCATCGCCTTCTCTTTGCCCTCGCCGAAGCCGAGCGCTCCGGCTTTGCAGAGTTCCCGGAGACGGTCCGACTGCACATCCACCGCCGCGGTTTCGAGAAACCAGACGATCGATACGGGTGCCAGGTGGATCTGGTAGCCGGCGATCGGGGAGGTGAGAGCTTCGGCCACTTCCTTGGGCGCCTCATCGCGAAAGACCGCGATCCCGCGCAGGCTCTGCACGTTTCCCCAATGCGATGCGATCCTGGAGGCTTCGAACATCATCTGGACCTTCTCGGGCTCGACGGGCTTGTGGGGATTCAGAAACCGAATCGAGCGCCTTCGTCCCATGACTTCTCTGAGTTCCAATCTTCTCTCCTTTTTCCAAGGTTCTGAATCGCGATGAATCGGCCCAACTCGAGCCGAAGAAGTCAGAACAAAATCTTCGCGATCTCCGCCTGGTAGTACATCATCTTCACGGGATCGACGCCGTAGGCCGGGGGAATGATGACCAGCGAGTCGGCGATCCCCCAGGCCTTCTCGATGCGATCGCGAATCGAATCGGGCTTTCCGCATAACACAAAAGTGCGAACCATCTCATCGGAAACCAGATCGGGATGTGTGAAGACGTTGCGCTGACGCGCGGCCTCTTGCGCCCGGCGGGCTTCGTCCCGAAAACCGTGTGCGGCGAAGAACGATTCGTATTGCTCGAACGAAGCGTAGAAGCTCACGGTCGTGCGCGCGTCCTCGATGGCTTCAGCTTCATCCGGATTCGGTGCGCACCAGAACCAGAGGTTGAGTTCGACATCCTCCCGTTTGCGTCCGCCACGCGCGAGTCCCTTGGCGAGCTCAGGCTGAATCTTCTCGATGGCCCAATCGACCGACCAGATCGGGTGGCCCATGATTCCGTCGCCGACTTCCGCCGCGAGCCGCACTGCCGGGCCGCGCAGGGCGGCCAGCCAGATCGGGATCTGCTCACGAACCGGAGGTTGTTGGGGTTGCAAGGTCGAGAAGTCGCCCTTGTAATACTCGCCTTCGAACGGCGCGAGTCCCTCTTCCTTGTGTGAGCCAGCGACGATGTGTCGCACAGCGGCCACGGTTTCGCGCAGGTGTGCGAGCGGTCTGTGTTCCGGTGCGCCGAAAAGGGCGCAGGTCCAGGCTTGAACGCTTGCTCCCAATCCGAGGATGAATCGGCCTCCGCTGATGCGGTCCATGTCGATGGCGGCCATCGCGGTCTCGAAGGGGCTGCGAGTCGCCGCAATCGCAATCCCGCTGGCGACCTTGAGCCGCTCGGTGTGAGCGGCCGCCACAGCCAGGGTCGAGAACGGAGGCCCGAGGACCTGCGGAGCAAATACGCCCTCGAATCCCTCCGCCTCCGCCTTTTGCGCAAACATCGCAATCACCTGCGCGGGCAGAGGCGCCACGATCCCCCAGTAGCGTCTGTCTTGCCTCTGGTTCGAAGTCATGCCTTGTCCTTCCTGTTTTCCAATATCGCGTTGATCGGGAAGCCTTCAGGCCTGCATCCCGTCGATGAGTGTCTTGACCAGGTTCGTCATGGAACGCACGTGCTCACCGGGATTCAGTGCAACCTCGCCGACGTCCCCTACGCGACCGTCTACGATCAAGGACGCGAGTCCGTGGACCAGAGACCAGGCCATCAATGCGAAATGATCGACAGCGACTCTCTCGTCGCTTTGTCCGGTGCCCTCGAGTACCTGCGCAACACCTTCGCGAAACAGGCCATTGGCAGCATCCTGAGCCTCTCGCAGAGCGGCGTGCTTGTTGATGTCGGGAACATCGCGCCCGAACATCACTCGAAACTGGGCGGGGTTTTCGGCGGCAAACTCTACGTAGGCGATCGCCGTAGCCTCGAAGCGCTTCGCAATGGAGTCGGGTGCACTCGCCATCTGCTCGAGCATCCGCTCGGTCAGGCTGCGAAACCCCTGCTCGGCAACGGCCGCCAGTAGTTCCTCTTTGTCTGCGAAGTGCCTGTATGCAGCTGAATGGGAAACTCCGGCTCGCCGGGCAATCTCGCGCCAGCTCAAACCCCGCGCTCCCGAGACCTCGACCAACTCCAAAGCGGCATCGATGAGGCCGCGCCGAAGTCCCCCTTCGTGTGCGGGCGTCTCGCCGGAAGCCCCTCCTGCTTTTTGGGAAGAAGCATTGCGACAAGAAGCCTTCCGAGAGGATCGTCTGGCTTTCGTGCGACCTGCTGTGGCCATGTGCGCAGCATCTTCGATTCAGTTGACAATGTCAACACACCGTGACATTTTGCAAGACCGGTACAATCCCCGTAGTTCGACAGGAATAACGAGAGAAGCTCTGGCGATATGCAAACTCTTGAACAACTCAAGAATCGTACCCCGCACGACATCATGCTCGAGGGAAACAACGCCTCCTACTTCGTAGCGGGCCACTTCCCGAAAACGGAACTCGAGAAGATCCTGCCAAAGGCAATGTCCATTCCCTCCGACGAGGTCATGGCCGACAAGTATCCGACCTTGAAAGCAGTCGAGGGTCAGCATCCGTTTCTGCTGATGTTCAGCAACTGCAATAACGTTCACGATGTCATGACCGAGATTGAGCTGCGCCCCTATCGGGAGTTGATGTTCTTCATTCCCGTCACCTACACACACGAGAACGAAGAGCGTCTGTGTTCGTACGTGCCAGTGCTCTACCTCGAGTACCTCATCGGCGTAATTGGTGGGCTGTACCTGGGCCTGCGCAAGGAATTCCATCCAGGAATGAAGGATATCGAGACAGACAAGTCGAAGTCCTTCATCATCAAAGACGTCCTCGATGTGAGTTTCGAAAAGACGTCGCTAAATAGCAGCAAGGAACTCGACCCGTTCTTTGCCCAGACGATCGACAATCCTACGGTGACGGTTTCTTATCTGAATCAGACCTACTTCTACACGACGAAGGTCCATCCGACGAAGGTGCTCGATACAACCCCCGTATTCGAGTGGCGCTACAAAGGCTCTGTGATCAAGAACAACGCAGACACGTTCGCCAACTATTCCGAGTACCACTTCACGACTTCGCAGGCCATGCGTTTCAAGGCCTACTTTCATCCGACCTACACCGTAGCCGAGTAGCGTCGATCTGAGCCTGGAACCTCTTTCGCGGAGACTTCCTACAGACTGACCGGCAGTCTTGATACTCCCCACCAGGGTCATATCGCTGGTGCCGGTGCGGTGCCCGGTAGAGCAATTGGTTCCCGGCCCATTCGGTTGTTATCTGTCGGCTGCTTCTAGCCGAAACCGGGAAGGCGACTCGCCGACGAAGCGTTTGAACGCAGCCGAGAATGAGAAAGCGCTCGCGTAACCGACCTGATCCGCGATCACTTCGATCGAATGCCGACTCTCCAGCAGGAGGCGACAGGCTTCGTCCATGCGCAGTCGTTCTACCAGACGGGCGGGAGAGGTTTCGTGGTGGCGCTTGACCATGCGGTAGAGGCTCGTGCGAGAGACCCCAACTGCGGCCGCCAGGTCTTCTGCGTCCCAGGGTCCGCGCGGTCGGTCGGCGACACGGTTCCAGAGACTCGCAAGGGCGACCGCGTCGTCGTCGCGTTCCTCGTCGGGGTGAATCGTCAGCATTCCCTCGATCTGATGCCGGAGGATGGTCGCGTGGAGTTCGAACGCATCGGCGCGCGCTGAGCTCTGATCGCTGTCCGCATCGGAAGGAGCCACGCGATCCGCGTAGCGCGAGAAGAGGTACTGCCCGGGGCTCTCATCGCTCCCTCTTTGAGATCTCTGCGTATGCGCGGGCATTGCGTTTCCGAGCGGGTGCTCGGCCAGCATCCCTTCCACGGGCGCGACCAGACGGCGCAGCCAGTGGCTGGGAAGGGGGCGCACACCGCGCTCGACGAGGTGCCGCCAGCGATCCCCGTCGACGAGCCGGATCGCCAGGAATTTCCAGCCGGCCGATCGTGTTGCGAAGCGTCGCGGCATTCCGGCGGGGCACACGATGAGATCGCTCTCTTGTGCCAGAAAACGCTGATTGTCGACCTCGACGAAGCCGTTGCCTTTGATCGTTCCGAGCACCAGGTGGGTCGTGCCCGGACCGGCCCAGTCGAAGCCGCGCACGACCTCGCTGATCCCGACGATTCCGATGTCGGCGTTTCGCAGGGTCCGCGCGCGAGCGTCTGCGAGCGGTAGGAACCAGTCCCGACTTCCGGGCGGAACGCGAACTCGTTGGGGATGTGAGGAGGTGGCCACGACCCAAGAATGGCACGAATTCGTATGAGATGGGGATTCTCGCGAATTCTGTTCGGGCGACCTTGGGGATATGATCGACCAGCATGAAAACGAGCTTTGCATGGTCCGGCTAGCCGATATTCCCGAAGTCGAGCGGGTGCACCTGCTCGCCAAGGGCTGTGCCCCGTTCGATTCGCGGCCGTGGGTCGAAGGAACGCCGCTCTCGAAACGCCGGGTCGCGATCGTGACTTCGGCCGGGCTTCACCGTGTCGAGGACCAGGCCTTCTCGATGGTCGACCTCAGCTACCGCGTCATACCGGGGAGCATCCGAGCCGACGACCTCACGATGACTCACTCCTCGGTGCACTTCGATCGTGTCGGGTTCCGTGAAGACGTGAATCTCGTCTTTCCGATCGATCGGCTGCGCGAACTCGAGAGCGAGGGCGTGATCGGTTCGGTCGCCGACTATCATTACTCGTTGATGGGCGCCGGCTGGCTCCCCAAGCAGATCGAGCCCACGATGCGGGAACTCGCCCGTCTGCTGCGAGAGGATGAGGTCGATGCCGTCTGCCTCGTTCCCGTCTGACCGAACTGTACCCGCGCGGTCGGTGCGGCCAGCCACTACCTGGAGTCTGAAGGCGTGCCGACGACCGGCATCAGTCTCGTGCGCGAGCACACACAGCAGATGCAGCTGCCGCGCTTTCTCTGGGTTCCCTTCGAACTCGGCCGACCTTTCGGAGCGCCTGACGAGCCGGACTTCCAGCGCCGTGTCCTGCGCACGGCACTCGAGTTGCTCGAACGAGACGATGGCCCCGTTGTGCTCGCGGATTTCCCCGACGATGCGCCCGAGATTGCGGATGGTGGCGATGAGGGAGCGACCTGGGTCTGCCCGGTTTCGTTCCGTCCGTCCCAGGAAGATCGGCCCGAACTCGTGACCGCAACGCTTGACGAGATGGCGCGGCTCGCTCCCTGGCACGAGATTTATGTCGAGCGGCGCGGATCGGCGGCGCCACCAGCGAGTCGATTGACGCGGGAACAACTCGTGAAACTGCTCGGGTGCCTTGCGCAGGGCGAAACGTCTCCCGAGGTCGAGAGTGACGACCCGCTCCAGGAATGGCTCCGACTCGGCTGCGACGACCTGCGCACGTGGTACATGCAAGCGGCGCAGGGTCAGCCCCGCCGGGGCTCGGCAAAGGCTTTGCGCGACTGGTTCTGGCGCGACACCGCGGCGGCTCGCTTGATCGGCTCGGCTGCGACGACGCTTCTCGAACACCCCGATCGCCTCGTCCAGTTCCTTGCGGGCCGAGCCGTCGTCCCGCGCGAATACTTCCCCGACCTCATGCCCGACGCGGATTCGTCGGACTGGGAAACCGAAGGAGAAACGAAATGACGGCTTCGACTGAACCGACCCTGACCGAGACGATCATCCGAACACCGATCAAAAGCCGTGGCGCCTGGATGGGTTCCGACCTGGCGCGCAGCGATGACTGGCTGGTGCCGCTGACCGACGAGCATCGGGAGGAGTTGCGTGCTTTCGCCGCCCAGGCCAAGGCACAGGGACTCGGCCTGGCGGACATCCGCGAAGACACGTTCGAATTCCGCTCGCTCAAACCCATTACGAAATTCATCGAAAGCGAGATTGAAGACGGGCTCGGACTCGTCGTGTTGCGCGGTCTCGACCTCGAAGGCGTTTCCCCGGAAGATGCAGGCCTGATGTACTTCGCGATTGGCTCGGCGATGGGTCGGCCGATTCGCCAAAACGCGCAGGGCCACCTGCTCGGTCACATCCAGGACACCGGGCGCGACATTGCGAAGGACCCGGGAGTGCGTGGTTACCAGACGCGTATCGCGCTCCCCTTCCACACGGATACATCGACCGATCTACTCTGTCTGCTCTGCTACCGGAAGGCGATGTCCGGTGGAAAGAGCTCGCTCGCCTCGCTTCTGACCATCTACAATCGAATCCTCGAAGAAGCGCCCGAGATCATCGATACACTCTACGAGCGCTTTCACTACGATTGCCGCGAGGAGAAGCACCCGGACGGACTTCCTTACTACAGCCGAGCGGCCGCCAGTGTGAGCGGGGGAAAGCTCTCGTTGCGACATAACTCGGGTTATGCGAAGAGCGCGCGACGGCACGAAGGCTGTCCCCCCATGACGGAAGAACAGATCCGGGTGATGGGTCTCATCGACCGTCTTTCCTACGACGAGCAGATTCGCTTCGACGTCCAGTTGGAGGAGGGCGACATGATCTTCCTCAACAACTACCAGGTGATTCACGCGCGAAACGCGTTTGAGGACTTCGAAGAGCCCGATCGCAAACGACATCTGATGCGCCTCTGGTTGCATCTCCACCGGGGTCGCCCGCTCGCGAAGGACTTCGACAATCGCGGGGGCATCGTGACGACTGCGGACGAACGCAGCGATGGGCTCAGCGCATGAGGTGGATCCGCCGGGCGATCGCCGCTGTGGGGCTTGTGATCGCCGGCGCTGCGGCCTTCGTGCTCTGGATCGCACAGCCGTGGTCGGACTACCGGCCGATGCAGACCTGGACAGAAACGGTGGGCCTCCAGCTCATGGAGAACGACGACCGCGAGGGTCTGGCGGAGATCTTTCGGAACTGGGACACGAGCCTGCCATTCCGGGTGTTGCACGCGGCGCCCCGGCCCCATGAATTCCGTCGCGCGCTCCGATCGCTCGATGTTCACTACGAGTTCGACGGCGAGTCCCGGATGCTTTCGGAGTATCTCGAAAGGGCGCGGGTGCAGGGCATCCTCGCGCTTCACGGGGGTGAGGTGGTATTCGAGAAGTACCTCGGCCCGACGACTTCCGAGAGCCTCTACCATCTCTGGTCCGCGTCGAAGAGCTTTACCGGGACGATCATCGGGATGGCTCTTCACGACGGAACGATCGAGAGCCTCGATGACCCGGTTTCGAAGTACGCTCCGCAATTCGCGGGAACTGCCTACGGTGAAACGTCGATTCGTCACGTGATGATGATGTCATCCGGCGTGGACTTCTTTCATTTCAAGGGATTCCCCGACCGAAACTGGATGTACCTGCGAGTGTTTAGGTTGCGACAGAATCTCGACGACTTCGCTTCGGAACTCGCTCGGCGGGTGCCGGCCGGAACCGATTTCAACTATCTGGCGACCGACACCCATGTGCTCTCCGCCGTTCTTCGCGGGGCGTACGGAAAGCCCTATCGGGAGATCGTCCAGGACAAGCTGTGGAACGGTCTCGGCATCGCTGGCGACGCGCACTGGTCGCAGAACGTTCCAGGTCCTTCAGGTGTGGCTTTCGGACACTGCTGCCTGGCCACGCGCCTGGTCGATTTCGCGCATCTCGGTGAGTTCCACCTCCGCGACGGGGTGTGGGATGGACGCCGACTCGTGCCCGAAGGCTGGATCGAGAGGGTCGGAACGCCGAGTGCACCTTTCCAGGAACCGACTGCAGATTCGTCCGGCTATGCGATGCAGTTCTGGGTTCCGCAGGGCTATGACGGCGAGTTCTACGGCGCCGGCGCCTTCGGCCAGTACCTCTGGATCGACACCCGTCGCAAGGTCGTGGTCGCCCAGTTCGCCGCGCAAGCCCCCGGGGACACTGAAGGTGGCGAACGCAACGCAGCTTTGCGCGCCATCGTCAACGCGGTTCACACCCCCTGAGGAAAGCTCTGGCGTTCGTCCGTGTTATGCGGGCGCCGAGCGCGAACCTCTGTTCAGCTTGATCGTCAGGGTGCACGAAAAATCGGGGAGGTGGGGTTCAAAGAGCATGGCCACCGGTGTGCGGCCATTGAACACCGCTTCGCAGGCTCCTTTGCACCCCTGTACGCACGCCTGATCCTGCGTCTTGCCGTCGCCGGGGGCGGTGTGCATCCAGCAGCGCGGGATCTCCATCCTCATCCCCTCGCCCGGAACCATTTCCATATCGACCGGGCCGACGATTGCACTCACCGGATTCAGATTGTTCATGAGCCAGGATCCGAATCGTCCCTGGAAGATCTTCTCGAACGACTTGCCGAGTCGGCTCGACTTCCGGCCGGGAGCCGAGCCGATGGACTCGGGCGACGGACCGCGTGTGCGGGTCATCTCTTCGATGCTCGGCAAGAAGGCGCTCATCGCATCGCGAATATTCCGCGCCATGATGTCGATGACGAGGTCCTGATATTCCTGGGTCGGGAAATGCTGACGCAGCTCGCCATAGACCCACTCGAGTTCCCGAATGTATGCACCATAGGTCTTGCGCCACTTGTCGCGAGGTGAATCGAAGAAGCGGATCGGCTCTCGCATCGCGATGACCCGCGCGTATTCATCGTCGACCTTACCGGCATCTTCCGAGACCAGGCGAAGAATCGGGACGTAGGTCTTTGGAATGACATCGCCCACTTTCGACATCATCAACTTGATGCAAAAAGCATCGAACCAGGCCTGCGGATTCCACTTCTGCCAGCCAACCCCGAATTCGTCTTTCAATGCGCTCATACGCTTGCCCCTGAGTCGAAAGGTATCTGGGTCGTTTCGAGAGACTATCGCGATTTCGCGATTGTAGCGCGTTGGCGCCGCCCCCATCCGACAATCGGTATGCGCTAATCTCCCGTCATACATTCTGCAAACGAATCATCTCGCATCCATGCTCGGACACTCGTGGAGCTTCGCTTCTTGCGGCCGTCTTATGGCCTGTGAGGATATGGTGAGGATGTGTCGTCGAAGGACCCGACATGAACAGCTTTTCTGCCGACGAGCGCCTCGCGCTCAGGGAATCGATTCACCTCCTGCTCAGCAAGCAGAGTGACGAAAGAGCCGTGCGGGCGACGATGGACACGACGAGCGGATACGACGCGAAACTCTGGCAGGAACTCGCGAAGATGGGGGTCGTCGGGCTGATCGTGGACGAAACCCACGGTGGAGCCGGCGTCGGCCCCATGGAGTTGGAACTGGTCATGGAGGAGGTCGGAGCCGCGTTGCTGTGTTCGCCCTTTCTCGCCAGCGGCGTTCTGGCGGCCGCCCTTTTGGATGCTCTGGCGGATGCTGGGCTCAACGATCGCCTGCTGCCGGGCATCGCCGATGGCAGTTGCATCGCGACGGCTGCGCTGACCGGTAAGAGCGGCCGCTGGACTCCTGACGGGGTCGCGGTTTCAGGGCAGGAGGTAGACGGGGAGTGGCGGCTGAGTGGCTGTGCCAGTTACGTGGTGCACGGGCAGAACGCCGATGTACTTCTGGTTCTGGCCAGCACCGATCGGGGACTCGAGTGTTTCGTCGTCGAGCCGCGCGCGGCCGGTATCGGGATGGCCGCATTGCCCACGTTCGACCACACCTTGCGATTGGCCGAGATCACCTTCGAAGGGGTGAAAGCAGAACTCATCACGGCACAGATTCCCGTCTGGGACGCGGTCAGCCGGGCGATGGACCTCACGCTGGTTGCGCTCGCGGGTGAACAGGCGGGGGCGGCGCAGCACTGCCTGTCGTCGACCGTCGAGTATGCCAAGAATCGTATTCAATTCGGCCGCGCCATCGGCAGCTTTCAGGCGGTCAAGCACATGGCGGCCGATCTCCTGCTAGAGACGGAATCGGCCCTTTCGGCGGCGCGCAACGCGGCGGCCCGACTGGCCGAGGACGCCGAGGCCGCCACTGAAGCGGTGAGTCTGGCCGCATTTGCCTGTGCCGATGCCTTTGTTACCACTGCGGCAACTAGCATCCAGATGCACGGTGGCATCGCCTTCACCTGGGAGCATCCGGCACATCTGTACCTGCGCCGCGCGCGAGCGGATGCTCAGCTGTTCGGTTCATCATCGTTCCATCGGGAACGGTTCATTCAAGCGTTGGGAGCGTGACATGTCCTCAGAGAACCCGATAAGCGATGATGCGCTGCGTGAAGAGGTCCGCGCATGGCTGGCGGAACACTGGTCCCCGGAGCAAGCACAGGCGCTGGAAGGGAAGCAGCTGCTCTGGGGGGCTACGGGTGAACTGAAGAACTGGCTCGGCAAAGTGGTGGAGGCTCGATGGGCCGTGCCGACCTGGCCGGTCGAGTGGTTTGGGCGCGGTTCGAGCGCCGTGCAAGCGAAGATCATCGCCCGCGAGTTTGCCGCGGTTCGAGCACCGGGCGCGGGTCAGGATCGTTCGAGCATGTGGGCCAATACCCTGCTGGCGCGCGGCACCGAAGCTCTCAAGGCCGAACTTCTGGGTCCGATCCTGAAGAGTGAAGTCAATATGTGTCTGCTCTACAGCGAGCCCAATGCGGGCTCGGATCTCGCGGGCATTCGCACCCGGGCGGATCGGAAAGGCGATCATTTCGTCGTCAACGGACAGAAGGTCTGGACCTCCGGCGCGGCCAACGCCGACTACGGCATGTTGATCGCGCGCACCGACTGGGATGTGCCCAAGCACTCGGGCATCAGCTTCTTCTTTCTGCCGATGAAGCAGCCCGGGATCGAAGTGCGCCCCCTGCGACAGATCACCGATGAGAGTCACTTCAACGAGGTCTTCATCACCGATGCCATCGTGCCCGCGGACAATCTTCTCGGAGACGTCAACACCGGTTGGAAGGTATTGCAGACTGCGCTTGCCTACGAACGCTCGATCCTGGGGGATGCGGCCCGCGGTGCGCGCAGTGGAGCCAAGGAATCTCTGAAAGAAGAAGTGCTCATCGCGCTGGCCCGCGAAGCCGGTGTGCTCGAGAACCCCGAACTGCGACAGGACATCGCGCAGGCGATCGCCTACAAGAAACTCAACGCGCTCAACAACGCGCGCGTGAAGGCCGATCTGCAGCAGGGCACGACGTCACCGGCGATGAGCCTGGGCAAGCTTGCGATGTCTCGCATTCTCCACGAAGAAGCGCGCGTGCGTACGGCCATTCTGGGTGCGCAAAGTCTTTTCGAAGGCAGCGACCATCCGCGCGCCGAAGATGCGAACTTCCTGACGTTCAACGCCTACTTCACGTCCATCGGCGGCGGCACCGATCAGATCCAGCGCAACATCATCGGTGAGCGCGTACTCGGGTTGCCAAAAGAGCCGGAAATCGACACCGCGATTCCATTTCGGGACGTGCGCAAGGGCTAGGGAATCTCTGCAGAACCCCATGAATTTGTTAGAACCAAGGGATAGGGGGATGACAGAGCTGAAGAAGCAGGCGTCGTTCGCATCCGAGGCTTGGAGTCGTAAGGGGAAGGTGACGCGTCGAGAGCGTTTCCTTTCGG
>JAAELY010000386.1 GCA_024226335.1 bacterium | reverse complement strand
CTAGGGAATCTCTGCACAGGGAGGAATCGAGCGAGAAGCGGGAGTCGCCGCCTGAGCAAGAAGCGTGATCCGATCGCAGATCCGTAGATCTGCAGAGGTTCGCGCGACGCAGCGCAGGCGGATGCATCGCGCTTCGCAGCCGCAGCCTTCCTGTGCAGAGGTTCCCTAGCTCTCCCCGCCTCTGGGTCGCCACGCGGGCCGCTTGCGGTGACTCTCCGATGCGTGGAGACTGTCTGCGTGCTGACTGAACTCGGGACCATCCTGACGCTGATTCTCGCGAGCGGCGTTTTCGCCGGCGCAGAAATCGCGATCCTGTCGATGCGCCGCACGCGCATCTCCGAACTCGCTGATCTGGGCAAAGGTAGCGCGCGCGCGCTGGAGAGCCTGCGGGCTGAACCCGAGCGATTGTTGGCCACGGTACAGATCGGCATAACGGTTCTGGGGGCTGGCGCAGCCGCATTTGGCGGAGCTCGCCTTGCAAGGCCCCTTGGCGAACTACTGGGCAACCTGGGGGTGCCGTACGGAGAGCAGATCAGCATTGCGCTGGTCGTCGCGGGGATATCGTTCTTTGCCCTGATGCTGGGTGAGCTGGTTCCCAAATCGCTCGCCTTGCGCACCGCGGAACGCTACGCGCTGACCGTGGGACGCCCGTTGCTCGGTCTGTCGATTCTTCTGAGGCCTTTCATCTCCATTCTCGTCGGGGCCACCAACTTCCTATTGCGACTGTTCAACGACGAAACGACGTTTTCCGAGTCGCGTCTTTCTCCCGATGAGTTGCGAACCGTCGTCGAGGAAGCGGCGGAGTCCGGCTCGCTGGACCGACGTACCGGTGAGATCGCTTCACGCGCCTTCGATTTCGGCCATCTGACAGTCGCCGCGGTCATGGTTCCGCGCTCGCAGATCACCGCGATCGATCGTGCAGCAGCGCCGGAGGAGACCATATCCCTTCTGCGTAGTGGCGATCATCAGCGCTACCCGGTCATCGACGGAGATCTCGACAATGTCGTGGGTTATCTGGTGACGCGGGATGCGCTCCTGATGCTCGTGGAACGCAACCGGGTCGATCTCGACGATCTGCTGCGCCCTGCACTCTTTGTTCCATCGACCACGATGGCCTCAAAGGGGCTTCGCGAGTTGCAACGGAATCGCACGCAAATCGCAATGGTCGTCGACGAACGCGGCGAGCTGGCCGGAGTCGTGACGGCGCAGGACTTCGTCGAAGAACTCGTCGGTGACATCTTCAAGGAAGACGAAGATCCGCGTGAATGGATCGTGCACGAGGAAAGTGGTACAGCGGTCGTGCGCGGCGAGATGCCGGTACACGCGGTCAACCGGGCCATGGGCTTGAGCCTGCCGGAGAGCGAGAGCTGGTCCACGGTTGCGGGCATCGCTCTTTCGAAGAGCGGACGCATGCTCGCGGTCGGCGAATTCGTCGAGCTCGAAAAAGGCATCCGCCTCGAGGTCGTCGATGCTTCCGCGCGGCGCATTCGGCGCTTGCGGATTCATCGCGTCCGCTCCTGAGGCTCACTTCGGAAAGCGTTTCGCACCCCGGAGATCACTGGCTCGATCTCGCGAGTCGGGTCGCAGAGACTCCTAAAGGGGCAGGGACATTCCGTCTTTCAGCGTGGTCAAGACCATGGTGCTGCGAGTGCGGTGCATCCCGGGGATGGCGCCAATCTTTTCTCGAATCAGCCGACCGAGAGCTTCGGGGTCGGCTACGCGAATCTTGACCAGATAACAGTCTTCTCCGGCGATGTAGTGGACTTCCTGGATTTCCGGGATCTGGCACAGTGCCTCGCCCGACTTCATCTCGCTGAGCGGTTCCAGTGCGGTCACGAAGGCGAAAGCCGTCAGGCCCAGACCCAGGTTCTGGGGATTGACCCGGGCTTCGTAGCCCTGAATCGCACCGCGAGCCTCCAGCTTGCGGATCCGCTCCAGAACCGCCGAAGCGGCCATGCCGATGCGGCGGGCGATCTCGGCGTTCGAAGTACGAGCATTGGACTGTAGAATCGACAGGATTTTTCGGTCTCGGTCGTCGAACATCCGGATTTCCTTTCAGAAATCGAATGATCATTCGGCGACAGGTCGATTGTCAACCCCGATTGATCAGGCGGGTGGATCGGCCAGCAGGTCCGCAGCAATCTGTCGGGCCAGGGCGCCGTCGATCTTGCCCTTGTGGGCTTTCATGAGGGCACCCATCACCCGCCCGACATCTCCCGGGCTGCTCGCACCCGAAGACTCGATTGCCTCTTCTACCCATTTTCGCGTTGCGGTCTCGTCTGCCAGGCTGGGCAGGAAGGTCTGGAGAATGGCGAGTTCATCGCGTTCGGCCGCCGCTTGCTCAGCGCGACCGGCATCCTGGAAGGCTTCGATGCTCTCGCGACGCTGTTTCTCCAGTCGTCGCATGAGCGTCACGCATTCTTCGTCCGACACGGTATCGGAGCCGTCCTCCTTCATGCGATTGAGCAGGGCCGCGCGGATGCTGCGCAGGGTCGAAAGGCGGATCTTCTCGCCCGCCTTCAACGCCTCCTTCATCTGCTCGCTGACGTCATCGAAGATCGGCATTACTGAGTGTCCCCCCGGCCCCGTTGTTCCCGCGCGCCAAATCCCATGATCTTGAGCAACCACACGCGACTGGGCTTGAACGCCAGAGGTAGCACGACCGTTGCCACGAGCAATGCCGCGCTCCACAGCCAGGTATCTCCGTCGACCAGTTGGCTGCCGAAGAACGAGAAGATCCCCGCGCGCACCAGAGAACCCGCAAAAACGGAAAGGGTGAATGGGAGAAGCGTCATGCCGGCGATCGCAGCGGCGATATGCACGATGCCGATGGGTCCCGCCGGATAGGCCGAGACCAGGCCGATCAATCCGGTCCCTGCCTTGGAGCGCGCCAGTCGGATGATCTCGCCGTATTGCTGCGGTACGTGTGCGCGAATCGCCTCGGCTCCCGCCCAGTGCACGACTCCGAACTTGAGCAGACCCGCCAGGGTCAGACCCAGAGCTCCGTAGAGCGTTCCCGTTGCGGCACCAAAGACCAGTCCACCGGCTGTCAGCAAGAGGATCGATGGAATGAACAGCACGAAACGGATGGCCAGCAACCCGATCAGCAAGAGCGGTCCCCAGAGCCCGAAGCCCAGTACCATTTCGCGAATCGAAGTCGCGTCCCATTCCAGACCGAGCCAGGATCGCAGGAGCGAACCGCCTACGATCAGCCCGATGATCGAACCGAGCACGATCCAATGCGGCTCGCCCGCCGCGGCCATGTCTTCGACCCACTGCTCCGCGCGCGAAGGGGTTTCGTCTGAGTTCGACTCGTCACTCATGATACTGCGCCGAGCTTAGCAGTCCGTTGCGGATCTGCTGCGTGCTACGGTTGCGCCGTGCCGAAGTCTTCTCGCCTCCGGTTCGCATGGATCTGCGTCGCCCTGGTTGGCTGCGTTCACGGTCGCTTTCTCGACACCGATCCGGACGGAGTGTTTCAGGCTGAGGACGCGAATCGGGGGAGTGAGAACTACTCCGCCTGGTTCGGTGACAGTGACGGGCGGGTGATCTACTTCGGGCTCAGTCCGTTCTGGGAACTCTGGTGGGCGGAGCAGGGCGACTCGAGTGCGGATCTACGCGAACCTGGCGACCACCTGATCGGCCGGTTCGATCTGGAGAACCGAGTCTTTCTGTCGCCCCTGCTCGTGCGCGCAGGGGCTGAGGATGTGCGCTCTTCGGTCTGGGACGTGCTCGCGCACAGCAACGGTCGTGTGTACTACTCGACCTACTTCGAAGAACTGGGCTGGGTCGATCCCGAAACGGGTGAGGTCGGCTTCATCGAGGGCCATGGCGTCGGTTTCAACGAAATCGTCGAGGGACCCGGGGGAAACCTGTACATCACCCGTTATTCGAACTCGCCTTCCAATCCCGCAGGGCAGTCTTTCGGGGGGCTGGTCGTCTTGACGCCGGATGGAGAGATGCTGCGCGAAGTCCGCTTTGGCCGGACCGACCGGCAGTTTACCGCGCCCAAGAGCGTGGCCGTCGATCCGAAGACCGGCGAGGTCTGGTTGAACGCCGACGTGTTCCTTGAAAAGGGTGGTATCGAGTTCGCGATGATTCACCTCG
The DNA here is from genome assembly GCA_024226335.1 of bacterium. Taxonomy (NCBI): domain Bacteria; species bacterium. The sequence continues at coordinate 39,691 of JAAELY010000386.1, read as the reverse complement.
ACGCCGAGGGGAAGATCCTCGAGCGCGCCTCCGACGGGTCCGAGTTGATGTTCATGGATTTCGACGCATCTGGAAACGGCTACTTCGTCGTGGATGACGCTGGAACTATCGAGTTGCTGGTGCGACGCGCTGAGGAAGTCGTCTCCCGTTTCGATCTGGGGCCGCGCATTCCGGGCGATTTTGCTCAGGACCTCCAGATCAATTCCGATGGCGAGGTGGCGATTTCATTCTGGTCCGGCAGCGTCGTCGTGAGCTCCGAGCGCGCCGGTCAACAACGCTGGACGCGCATAACGCTGCCGAAGCCCCGACGCTGCAATCCACCGCGCGGACGTTCGGTTACCTACAGCGCGTTCATTCACGAACAGCGCGTGTACGCGACGCTCTATTGCGGTGCGTCGATCACAAGCGCGCCGATACCCGAGTGAGTCTCCCGGTCGAGTCTCCCCAGTGGCAGCTACAGAGAACGGTCTTCGGGTTTTCCCGTCGGTCGCAGGAGTCCTTCCTGCGCGACCGACGCGATCAGGGTGCCGTCGCGGGAAAAGATCGTACCGCGAGCGAAACCCCGTGCACCCGTAGCCCGGGGGCTTTCCTGTGCGTAGAGCAGCCACTCGTCGGCTCGGAACGGCTGGTGAAACCAGATCGCGTGATCGAGGCTCGCGATCATCACCGGTCCAAGGGCGCCGTTGCGTCCGTGCGGAAGGACGGTGTTGTCGACCAGGGAGATGTCGGAAGCGTAGGTCAGCACGCACTGGTGTAGGAGAAGATCGTCTCCAAGGTCGCCGTCCGCTCGGAACCACATGGAACTGGGACCCGTGCGGGGCTCGCTGCCCATGTACGAGGGCAGGTTGACGTGCCGCACGTCGACGGGGCGGCCGCTCCGCAACCACACCGGGGGATCGGCCCCTTTCAACGCTACCTCGACGCGCTCCGCCCACGTCGGCAGGCTCTCTGGGTCTGGAACATCGGGCATTTCAATCTGTTGGTGTTCGTAGCCGGTTTCTTCCTTATGGAAGGAGACCGCCATATTGAAGATGGCTTTGCCATTCTGGATGGCGACGACCCGACGCGTTGCGAAGGAACGGCCATCGCGAATGCGGTCGACGGTGTACAGAACCGGAACCTCGGTATCGCCCGGACGCAGGAAATAGGCGTGCAGGGAGTGGGCGTACAGGTCTTCAATGGTGCGACCGGCTGCAGCGAGGGACTGTGCTGCGACCTGTCCGCCGAACAAGCGCGTGCGGCTCGCCGTTTCGTTCTCGCCTCGGAAGATGTTCTGGTCGATCTTTTCGAGTTCGAGCAAGCCGATCAGGTCTGAGAGGGTCTGTGACACGCGGATTGGGTAGCACGACCGCCGCCAGATCGCCGCGTGTATGATGCACTTCATGACCAGCGAAAACGCCGCGGGAGCCCGGCAAACCGAGATTCGCGTGCCGATGAAAATTCTTCTGGGCTGCCCTGACCACGGTTTGACGCTCGCGCTTTCCGCTCTCTCTCTCGTCTACGTCTTCTTCCTCGAGCGCTATATCGGGCTGAGTATCGGGCTGGCGGCGGCCGTGCCTCTGATCGGCCGTTTCGTCGATGCCATCACGGATCCGTTGATGGGTCGGATCAGCGATGTGACGAGGACACGCTTCGGGCGCCGCCGACCGTATCTGCTGGCGGGCGCGCTTCCCTTCGGCATCAGCTTCGCACTGCTCTGGTTCAATCCGGGCTTCGAGAGCGAGTTTTTTCGCTTCGCGTTCTGCGTGCTGGTCTATGTGTTCTACAGCCTCACCTCGACCGTCGTGGGCGTACCGTATGTCGCGTTGATTCCCGAGGTCGTGCCGGGCTACGAGCAGCGCACCTCCGTGAGTGCCTATCGAGGAGCTCTAACGGTGCTCGGTACCGGGGTGGCCGCAGTCGGGTTCCGACCGCTGGCCGCGTATCTGGGTGAGGGGAGCGTGGGATTCTTCCAGGCGGGACTCCTGCTGGGCATCTGGATCACTCTGCCGTTCCTGGTGCTCTGCCTTTTCGTGCGCGAGCGTCCCGAATATCAGCAGCCGGTCAAGACGAGCTTCTTGGAGGGGATCAAGATGCTCGCGGCGCACCGCGCGTATCGGCGACTCTCGGCTCTGTACATCCTGGGGCGGGTCGCGATGGACATCGTCGGCATGGTGCTGCTGTTCTACTTCACGTACTGGCTGCTGCGCCCGGGTGACTTCGAGATCACCATGCTGCTGTTTCTGGGAACTTCAATCCTGTCTCTTCCCCTTTGGGTCTATATTTCGCGACGCACCGACAAACACCGCGTGTTCGTCACGGGTTGTCTGTTGTGGAGCGCTTCCCAACTACTGATTCTGCTCATCGAACCGGACTGGCCGCGCTGGGTGATGTTCGGGGGCGCGATTTGTTTTGCGGCGGGTTACGCGGTGGTCGATATGATGCCCTGGTCGATGCTGGCCGATGTAGTCGACGAGGACGAACTCTTGAGCCACGAGCGTCGCGAAGGTGTGTATGGCGGATCCTTCACCTTCATACGCAAACTCGGTGGTGCGATCGGCGTATTTGTCGCGGGATTCGGCCTGGAACTAGCGGGCTTCGATAGCGCCCTCGAAACCCAGCCGGAAAGTGCGCTCTGGGCAATCCGCTGCGTCGCGTCGATTGTTCCATCGTTCTTCCTGGTACTCGCGGCCTTGATTGCGCGCGGCTACAGCCTCGATCGCGCTGAGCACGCGCGGATCCTGGGGGAACTCGAAACTCGTCGCGGCGGATAGTTTCCGCCCGTTCCAGTATTGCAATAACTAGTGGGAAGATGGCCGCCGGTCCGGTATACCTTTTCCCGTGGCGAGTTCCGGCAAGGCGACCGGGTCGGGGGGAGAAGTCAAACGACTTCGGGAGCGGATTCGCCAACTCGAGAATCAGCTCGTCGACCGGCCTTCCTCGGCGGCGGCCGCCTCTTCCGTGGCGGATTCCGGGGGCTCTCGGGATTACGCGCAGCCTGCACCCGGATCCTTGTTCAGCCAGTTTGCTGCTCAGGTTGAAGACGTCTTCGGAGTTCTCACACGAGACGCGAGACAGATGTTGTACATCAGCCCTTCGATCGAACGAACTGCGGGGCTGAAGCCGTACGAGTTCTACCGCGAATCGTCACGAGCGCTGCAGCTGGTCCACAAAGACGATTGGCCCGCGCTTTTCAGGTTCTTCGCCGATCCCGACGTGGAAAGAGATTTCGAGTTTCGGCTCGTGCACGCGGATGGCAGCGCGCGATGGCTCTGGATTCGCTCCTGGATCGCTCGCGATCCGGTCCAGCAGAGCGAGTGCCTGGTCTTCGTGGCTCGCGACGTGACGGAGCGCAAGCGAGCTGAAGAGCAGCTTCAGGCCAGGAATCGCAGCTATGCCGCGCTATCTGAGCTCACATCCGACTACAGCTTTGGAATAACTGTTCCCAAGAAGGGGATACCCGTACTGGAGTGGGTAACGCCCGCCTTCGAGAGGATCACCGGGTACACGCGAGAAGAGTGGGATCCTATAGTCAGTCTCTGCGCCGACGATCAAGAGGCCGTCTTCGCCTGGTTCGCATCCATATCGAAGGGCGAGGCCAGCGATTACATCGACTACCGGATCGAAGCGCGCGACGGAACCGAACGCTGGCTGCGATCTGGCATGGTCATACAAGAGCGAAGACCCGACGGGAGCTTCACTCTGCTGGGCTTGGCCTCAGACGTTACCGCGAGCAAGCGACTCGAGGAAGTGCGCAGCCGCTATGCAGCGCGCCTCGAAGCCGAGGTGGCGGAGCGTACCCGCGAACTCGAAGGTGCGAACCACGTCCTGCGAGGTCTGCACGAGCGCTTGATGCGCAGCGAACACATGCGAACGGCCGAACACCTGGCTGCGAGCATCGCGCATTCGATCAACAACCCGCTGGCTGCGTTGCTCGGGACCGTCCAGATGTCACTGGCGGAGGCTTCCAAGCCCGATGTGAAGCTGGAGCGCGCGCTCTTACTCGGGAATCGCATTCGCCTGGTCGTCGACCGGACGTTGCAGCTGTTTCGCAAAGGCGCTCTGGACCTGGGCTTGCACAGCCCAGGCGAGATCCTGGATGAGGTTGCAAACGCGCTGGAGCAGCGCGCGGCCGATCTTGGGGTCAAGCTCGAAGTCGGCATCGCTCGCGATCTGCCGCAGATCGAAGTCGATCGGGCTCTGCTGGTCGAGGCGCTCGGGAGTATTGCCGATAACTCCCTTGACGCAATGCCCGCCGGTGGCCGTCTCACGTTCGATGTCTCGCGTGTCGAAAACGTGGACGTCTTGCGCTTCTGTGTGACCGATACGGGTCACGGCATTCCCGAAGAGTTGCAGGAGAAGGTTCTCGAGCCATTCTTTACCACGAGGGGCGGTGGAAACGGTCTCGGTCTGCCGATTGCCCGGGGTGTCGTTCACGGACACAACGGGCGTATTCGGCTCGAGAGAGGTCCGGAAGGCGGAACGCGGGCTTGCATCGAAGTGCCCATACGCCATTCCCAATCTCGAGAAGAGAACTAACGAGCCTTCGGGCAGACCATGCGACACGGTAGATGTGTCGTGATGACCGAACCGTTCGAGCAGTGGCACGAGCCATCGTTCGAGCGCATCAGACGATCGGGTTCGCGCTTGTCCGCTCTGGCCGGTAGTTCTTCCGCCGTACAGGGTCTTCCCTCGTCATAGCATCCCGGGGGATAGCGCACGCCCCGTTTTGGCTCAAACGGTGCTCTGCCCTTGTGAGAGAAGCGGATCGGAAGGGTCTGCTGGTGCCCTGCAAACGTCGATCGCCACACCGAGAAATGCAGGTGAGGTCCCGTCGTGAAGCCGGTATTGCCGCTGAAGCCAATCACTTCTCCAACGCGAACCCGCATGCCCTGGTGCACACCCGCGCCCGGATCCAGGTGACCATAACTCGCAAAGGTTCCGTCCTCGTGCAGGATCGTGACCGAGTTGGCTCGAGTCAGGAACTCCTCGGTGACGCCGGCGCGGTTGTGGCCATCTGCGACGTTTACGACCACGCCGGAACGCGCGGCGACGATCGGCGTTCCGACCGGCATGCCGAAATCGAAGGAGTAATGGTGCGGGCCCGTGTGGCTGAACTTGCCCCCGACGCCTTGAGTGAGCTCCCGGGCCACCGTTCCGCCAAAGGGAATGTGGTACGAAAGAGCGTCGTCATGCCTGGCACCTGGATCACCCAGAACCCAGCGCCACTTGAACGGGAAGCTCATATTTCCGCGTGAGTTCTTGCGCCTCAGTTCTACCAGATGCTGAACACCACCAGGCTGGACCACTGCTTTCGCTTTGCGCGGGAACGCCGCCGCGTTGCGCAGGCCCGTGAAGTCGATACTCACGGCCACCGGGGCAGCGCTATTGTTGCTGGCGCTGATTCTGGCGATGTCTTCCGCGCTGCGGACGAACACACATACGTCGTCGCTGCAGTCCATCCAGTCTTCCACCGCACCGGCCTCGGCGATGTTGACGAAGGCGAGGTTGATGAAGAAGGCGATCACTGGAACGAACACGGCGCGAAGGGGCTGGCGATGCATCGAGGCTCCCGCGGCTTGGACTTCCGGTCTGAATCGGCCCCAGGTGACCATATCTGTATCGCGCGTTCCGACCCGGTCGGCAGTTCGACGGCAGTTCGACGGCAGTTGGGAAAAAGACGGCGAGTCCGAGTCAGCGTCGTTATCCTGCCGACGGCCAGGACCCGAATTGGAGGCGATCAAATGGGCCAGATGAGTGAGTTCTCCGTTTCGGTTCGCCTCTTCCTGAAGGCCTACCGCTGGCGGCGAATCGATCCGGTGCCCTTTACGCGTCCGAGCAAGCCTCTTTCGCAAGCGCGCCTGGCGCTCGTTTCAAGTGCGGGATTCGTCCTGCCCGATCAGGAGCGCTTTGACGAATCGCTTCGAGGAGGGGATCCGAGCTTCCGCTTCATTCCCAGCGATACCGACGGCTCGATCCTGATCGATACCCATCGCAGCGAGTCGTTCGATCACACCGCGATGCGCCGGGATACTGAACTGGCCTTTCCACTGCAGCGTGTGCGCGAACTCGTGGAGTCCGGTGTCGTAGGCTCTGTCGCCATGCGCCACCTCAGTTTCATGGGCAGTATTACTGCACCGGGTCGGCTGGTGAAGAACACCGCCCCCGAAGCCGTCCGCGCACTGGTCGACGACCAGGTCGACGTAGCGCTGCTCGTTCCGGTCTGACCCATGTGCAACCAGGCGGTCGGCCTGGTGGCGGCGGAACTCGAGCGTCAAGGCATCGCTACCGTGGCGATCCAGCTCCTGCGCGAGGTGGCGCTCGCGGTGCGCCCACCGCGGGCGCTCTTCGTGCCTTTCGCCCACGGGTTTCCACTCGACCGTCCGGGAGAGCCCGAACGCCAGCACGCCGTGCTCGAAGCCGCGCTCGGCATGCTCGAGAGTTCAGAGACCGGGGCTCCCGTGTTACTAGACTTTGAACCTTCGGACTAGCGGAGCGGATATGGACTATCTGGATGTGGAAGAAGCCAGGCATCGGTCGGGCCTTCGCCTGGTTCTGAGCGCGGGTGTGCCCGGGCCCTGGGGCGAAGCGGCCAAGGGCGTTTTTCAGGTCAAAGGAATTCCGTACGCACCGGTGCGGCAGATCGGCGGGATGGACAACTCGGCCCTTCGGGATTGGACCGGCCAGGACAACGCGCCGATCGCGATCTACGAAAACGAGCGTCCGCGCTCTCACTGGTCCGATATCGTGCACCTGGCGGAACGCCTGGAACCCGAGCCCGCACTGATCCCGAGCGATCCAGAAGCGCGCATCGAGATGTTCGGCCTCCTGCACGAAATCAGCGGGGAGCAGGGCTTCCTCTGGTGCCGCCGACTCATGATGTTGGCTGGAATGAAAGGAGACGCCGCAGCGGCGTTGCCCGAATTCATGCGAGGAATCGTCCAGAATCTGGCTGACAAGTACGGTTACACCGAGGCGACGGCTCGTTCGGCGTCGGGCCGGGTGACGCAGATCCTGGAATTTCTTTCAGGGCGATTGCTCGCCCAGAAGCGGCGCGGTTCAGCGTACTTCGTGGGCGATGACCTGAGCGCAGCCGACATCTACTGGGCGACCGCGAGTGCGATGCTCGAGCCACTGCCCGCCGAGGTCTGCCCCATGCCGGAGCCGATCCGTGTCGGCTACGTCTTGCTCGATCCAGAGGCGCGCGCCGCGGCCGACCCCGTCCTGTTGGAGCACCGCGACCGGATCTATCGCGACTACCTGACGCTTCCCCTGGATTTCTAGCGGGTCAGGCTTTCTCGCCGCCACTTTCTCGTTGCGGCACGACGACGCTGCGCTTGTCGGGATCTGCGTGTTCGCGGTACAGGATGGCCGTATTGCCCAGTACTCCCGCCGTCGCGCTCTGTGTGGCCTCGGCGATCTGTTCGACGAGCTGTTTGCGCTCCTCCTTGAAGTCCGAGAAGCGGATCTTGATCAACTCGTGTGCGTTCAGTTCCTGGTCGACCTTGGCCATCACGGCCGAGCTCAGGCCGTTGCGTCCGATCACCACGACGGGCTTCAGATTGTGACCCAGACTGCGCAGGTAGCGTTTCTGAAAACCCTTCATGCGCCGCGCGTCACCGCGAGCAGAAGCCAGAGCGCACAGGCCAGGCCCAGCGCCGCAGCCTTTTCGATCAGGCGATCCCGGAAGATCCGCTGAGCCAGAGGACGAGGCGCCGCCAGCCGGCGTTGCTGACGGAAAAAGTAGTTCACGATCGATGTCAATTCGTCCTCGCTCTGGATCTCGTGCAGTTGACCATTTGCCGCTGCCGAGATGGTACCCCGTTCCTCAGAGACGACGAGGCAAAGCGCATCAGTTCGCTCAGCGAGTCCGAGTGCTGCGCTGTGGCGCGTGCCCGTGCCCGGCAGACGCTCCAGGTTCTTGGACAGCGGCAACTGAACGCCAAAACGGCTTACGAGCCGGTCTTCGAGGATCACCGCGCCATCGTGTCCATCGGAGGACGGGTCGAACAGGCTGTCGAGCAGGGGCGCGCTGATCTCGCCACCGAGGACTTCTCCTCCCTGGAAATGTCGATCGAGCTTCTGCAAGCCGGTCAGCACGACGAGCGCACCGACCTTCTCGCGCGCCAGCCTGGCCAATGCCCCGACCAGCACTTCGCTCGAGTCGAGCTTGGGACGGTGGTCGTCATGTCGGCCGATGGCCCAGGCCGCCAGTTCTTCGCAGGCCTGGCGCAACTCGTCCTGGAAGATGACCACGAATGCGAGGCCGGTGGCTGCGAACAGGCCCTGCAAGACCAGGCTGGTCGTGCCCAGCGCGAACCAGTTCGCAGTCAGGTACACGATTCCCAGCAGGCCGATGCCCAGAGCGACCAGGGCTGCGCGAGTTCGCCGCAGGACCGAGGCGCCCGCGTAAAACAGAATACTGACCAGGGCGATGTCGATCGCGTCCGCCGCACCAAACTTCGAAAGTGCTTCGAGCATCCTCTCCCCTGCGTCTCGCTGGCGAAGCGCGACGCGTGTCGCGCTTCGTTTCGTGCAGAGGGAAACTCAGGGTACAGAATCATCAGCCGTGCGAAACAAGGGATTTCACCCCGCTCCGGGCTCGCCCGGCCAGGTCGCTCGCACCCCGAGCGTTCGGTAGGCTGAGCGGCGATGTCGGACGGCGAAAGCGTGCGCGATTACTGCCTGTCGATCCTGGAATCGGGGGATCTCGAAGCGAAGACGCGTCCGCCGCCCGTTTCAGACGAGCCGGGATTCTTCGGCTCGGATCCGCTTGCGGCCATCTACATCGACCGACCGGCGCGTTCCGCCGATCTGACGCTGAGTTCGGGAGCCGAGCGCCTTCCGCCGCCCCCACAACTCGAAGATCCCGCCAAGCGAGCGACCTGCATTCACCGCTTTGCCCATCACGAGTTGATGGCGGTCGAACTATTCGCCTGGGCATTGCTCGCCTGGCCCGAGGCGCCCGAGTCGTTGCGCCGCGGCTGGCTCGCGGCTCTGGCCGATGAGCAACGACACCTCGGCCTATACCTCGAGCGTCTGGACAGGCTCGGCTCGAGCCTGGGCGATGCGCCGCGATCCGACTATTTCTGGCTGCACGTTCCCGCGCTTTGGGCCAGCCCCCACGGTCCGCTCGCCTTTCTGAGTGCCATGGGTCTGACCCTGGAGCAGGCGAATCTGGATTTCACCCTGATGTATCGCGATGCATTTGCCACGGTGGGCGATGAAGCGAGTGCGCGAGTCTGTCAGCAGATTCACGACGAGGAGCAGGGGCACGTGCGTCTCGCGCTCACCTGGTTGCGAAGGCTCAAGTCGCCCGAGCAAAGCGATCTCGAAGCCTATGAAGCCAGCGTGCCGTTTCCCCTGTCCGCGTCGCGGGCGAAGGGGCGCGCGTTCAGTGCGGATGCGCGGCGCGCGGCGGGGCTGGACGATTCCTGGATCGAGTACGTGCGAAACGCAGGTCCGAAGCGGAAAGGCAACGGCCCTGAGCCCGCCGTCGAGGAGCCGCGAATCTTCCCCAACCTCGGTGCGGAAGAGGGGGACAACTGGCGACGTGCGCTCTCGCACGCGGCGGTTGCCGCGAGTGCGCGTCTGTTCGGCGGCCTGTTCGCCCGTGACGCGCGCTTCTGTGGGGTGGATGGCCTCGATGCCGCGGTCCTGCCCGAAGCCTGGAGCGACGATGCGCAGCTTCCGGCCTGGAGTTTCCTGCCGCGCGGCAAGAAGGTGGTGGCCTGGCTCGGTACCGATGAGGCGCTGCGCATCGCGACTCGCGCGGGCCGGGAACTCGCCTCACCTCCACCCGCGGTCGTGCGCAGCGTGCATGACAAGGCGTTTGCCCACCGCCTGGCGCTCGAAGAGGGAAGCCTGCACCCGTGCCTGCGGGAGGCGATTCGGGTCTTCGACCCGGAAGAACTCGCGGACGTCCATCGTGTCGTCGAATCCGTGGAAAGCGCAACGGCTCGCTGGGCCCCTGAGTTGGGGAGTGAGTTCGCGCTCAAGCCCCGGCTGAGTTCGAGCGGGAGAGGCCGCGTCGCTGGGCGAATTGGCTCATTCGCTCCCTCCGAGATCGAAGGCGCGATGGCTCGGCTTGCCCGCTGCGGCGGTTTTCTGCTCGAACCCTGGTTGAAGCGCACGGTCGACCTGTCGGCGCACTACTGGATCGAAATGAGCGGCGAGATTCATGCGCTCGGAACGCTCGAGTCGATCGTGAGCCCTTCGGGTGTTCCTCGGGGACATCGCGGCTGTCTGGAAGCGAATGGTTCGATTCGCGCGGGCACGCTGTTTGACGAACGGCTGCAGGCGGCGGGTCTCGTGGCGGCGGAAGCAGCACGCGAACGCGGCTATTTCGGAGCCTGCGGAGTGGACGCTTTCGTCTATTCCTTTGATGGCGAGTCCATCTTGCGTCCCCTCGTCGAGTTTAATGCGCGCTTCACGCTGGGCACGGTTGCGCTTGGGCTGGTCGAGCGGGCCAGACGGGTCGGCGTGGCTCGCGCGCCGGGTCGTTTCGAATTCCGAGTCGACGTCCCCTCTGTCCTGGAAATCCGCGACCCGGACAGTGGGCTGCAATCCCGCGTCGAATTCGCAACCGCTCAGCGGGCCTCCGCGCGCCAGCGTCGGTAGAGACCGCAGCTGATCTGGATCTCGGAGCGTTCGCCCTGTGTGCGCGAGACCGGCCCGGCCATGACCAGTCGATCGACCGTCTGCTTGTCCGCACGCGTTGCTCGGCGAAGTTCGTCGACACTGCTGAGACCGTGCTCTTCGAGCCATGCGAATGGAGCGGCGAGCTCGGCGGCCAGGAGTTCGCGATCGATTCGCCGGAACAAATCGGATTGCGCCGTCATCAGTTCTTTCTCGATCGCTTCGGGGGCTGGAAGACTGCGCCGAGTATGCAGCCATGCAGCGAAGAGCAGAGGATGTCCACCGCTTGCCTCGAACGCGAGCAGCAATTCTTCGCGTCCGATCCGAGCCCCGGAGCGTCGCGCCCAGGATTCGAGATCCAGCCGTGGGAGCGGAGACAGGGGAAAGCGCTGGAGAACGGCCCCCTCGGGTGCCACGCGTTTCGCCAGGACGCGATGAAGCCCCAATCCTCCCGTCAGAATGCGAGGACCTTCCGGCGCTTCGTCCAGCAGGCGATTGCAGTCGCCTTCGTCTTCGGGCAATTCCAGAATTCCGACCCGGCGACCGCGTAGGGCCAGTTCTTCCACTGCGGCCCGGGCCACCGTCGTCTTGCCCATACCCGGCCCGCCCAGTACGACGCATGTACGACCGCGAACGGCGGTTTCGACCAGGCGGTCGATCAGTCGGACTCGGGCGTACTCGGACACGCAACGCAGCTTAGCAGTCCCTTACGAGCCCGCCTCCATCTTGGCGATCACGTCGTCGGCAAAACGCCGCAGGCCGTCTTTCTTGTCGGCCAGCGAGTCGGAGCCACCGGTATAGAACACCCAGGGCGCGGTGTTGAGACTGGTGACGCCCGCGTCTTCCAGTCTCCGATATCCGTCGAGGTCGACCGCGTCGATCGCCGAAGCCACGATCTCGAAACCCTTCTCGTGGCGCCCGTATTCTCGTCGATAGCCGTTGAGTCTGTGGACCAGCGTTCGAAGTTCATCCGTCGTGTGAAGATCGGAGATCCAGCCGTCGCCCAATCGCGCCGCGCGGCGCAGGGCGGCATCGGAAACTCCTCCGACGAGGATCGGGATCGGACGGCTTGGGGCGGGACTCATCTCGAGCCGGTCGAATGAATAGTATTCGCCTCGGTGCTCGACCATCTCTCCGGTCCAGAGCTTGCGCATGACCTCGATCATCTCGTTCGCTCGTTTGCCCCGGTTGTGGAAGTTCTGCTCCATCAACGCGAACTCGTCTTTGGACCAGCCCACGCCAATGCCCAGTGAAACGCGATGATCCGATAGCACGGCCGCTGTGCCGACCGCTTTTGCCACGCTGAACGGATTGCGTATGGGCAGTACGAAGACGTTGGTGATGAAGCGGATCTGCACGGTGACGGCCGCCATCCCGGCGATGGCTACCCAGGGATCGGGCCACGGCGTGAAGGCCTGCCAGCGTCGCTGACCATCGGCGGTGTAGGGGTAGGGCGTGTTGAGCTTCTCGGGATGGACGACGTGGTCCGAGACAGCGACGAAATCCCAGCCACAGGACTCGGCCGTGATCGCCAGTTCGTTGTAGTCGCGCACCGGGCTGAATGCGCTCGCGATTCCAAACTTCAATCCGCACCTCCCGCCGGATCGGCGCGGCCATTCTGCACGAATCCCGATGTGCGGGCCAACCCGAAAGGGCCTCCCGCTCGCTTCCTCCTCGGGTTTCGTGGATGATCTGCAGTGTATGTCGCTACCTCAAGGTACTCCGCTGCTGGATTCTCCTACGCAACCAGCTTCGGGAGCGCCACCGGCGGGCTTCCAACTCTACGCATTCGCAGTCGCGTCCTGGTTTTCCGCATGGGGAATACAGGGTGTCCTGTTCTCCTGGCTGATCGTCAACGATCTGGGCGCACCGGCGGAATGGGTCGGCGCCGCCCAGTTTTCACTTGTGGCTCCGGGTGTACTTCTATTGCTCGGTGGGGCGACCGCCGATCGCTTCGATCGAATCTCACTGATGACGGGCATACATATCGTTGCGGCGGGAATCGTCGCCGCGTTGGCGTTGGTCGTCCTCGGCGGCAAGCTCAGCTTCCCCTACGTAATCGCGTACGCGTTGGCGCTGGGAACCGCGTCGTCGTTCCTGCATCCCGCACGCGACGCTGTCTTGAGCGACGTGGCGGGCTCGGATCTGCCGCGCGCCGTCGTGGGAACCACGCTCATCCAGTTCGTGGCCAGTGGTGGGGCTGCGTTTCTGGCCGGGTTCGCGCGTTACGTGGGTTCGCCTGCCATGCTCGGAGTACAGAGCGCCATTCTGCTAGTCGGAGTTGTTGCGATTCGCCGACTCCCCCGCTCTTCTTCGCATACCCGTGTGGATGCTCGCCCGCGCTTTTCGGACCTGGGCACAGGCCTTGTTGAAGTGCTTCGTTCTCGCGATCTCCTCCCGGTGTTCTTGTTGGTGCTAGGGGTGGGTTTCTTCTTCCAGGGTGCGTACTTCGTCGTCTACCCGCTGCTCGTGCGCGACTTCTATCAGGGAGATGTCGGAGAGCTCGGAGCTCTGATTGGCGTGTTTCCGATCGGCGTCGTGGTGGGCTCGGTACTGCTCCTGCGGGGGCTTTCCTTCAAGCGCCGCGGTCGAGCAATGGCGATTGCGCAGGCTCTCGCGGCCTGCTGCCTCTTGATCACGTCACTCGGCGTCCCCTATCCGCTCGCCCTGCTCGCAGGGCTGGGATGGGGCTTGAGTGGATCTGTGTTTCTGAACGTGGGGCGGACGATCTTCCAGGAACGCGCGCTCGGGGCGAATCGCGCGCGGGTCCTGTCCGTCTACCCGCTCGGCTTTTTCGTGGCCGGTGCGGTCGGTTCGCCCGCAGCGGGCCTCCTGGCCGGTGCGGTCGGTCCTCTGGGGGCATTCGCATTCGCCGGCGCCGGAATGCTGGTTTTCGTCTCTGCGGTCGCATTGACGACCCGGATTTCGAAGCTCGAGTAGCCTTTCGACGTCCCCTGGTAGGACGGGGCGCCGGTGTTACCCTGTGCCGCGACTTTTCCGCCTGAAGGAAGGGAATCTCAGATGAAGATACGAACCTTACAAGCTGCGACCGTCGTGTTCGCGGCACTGACTTTCAGCGTCGCCTCGGCGGCGTGGGCCGCAGAGGAGAAAACTGTGGATGCAGCAATCGGTGCGATCGAGAAGTTCATCAGCGAGCAGAAGATCGACAAGAGCGAATCGCGCTGGAAGACCCAGCTTCCAAAGCCACCCAAGGTCGAGTTCGATTCGTCCAAGACGTATTTCTGGGATCTGAAGACCAACGTCGGCGATATTTCGGTCCGGCTCATGCCAAATGTCGCGCCGATGCACGTTTCGAGCACGGTCTATCTGACCCAACTGGAGTTCTACGACGGCGTCGTTTTTCATCGAGTCATCACCGACTTCATGGCGCAGGGCGGAGATCCACTCGGTCGTGGAACCGGCGGACCCGGCTACAAATACGATGGCGAGTTTGATCCCAAAGTGACGCACAACAAGGGTGGGTTGCTGAGCATGGCCAATGCGGGACCGGGAACGGATGGAAGCCAGTTCTTCCTCACGTTCAAGGCGACACCGTGGCTCGATGGCAAGCATACGATTTTCGGCGAAGTGGTCGACGGAATGGAAACTGTGAAGGCCCTGGAAGAGAAGGGTTCTTCGAGCGGGCAGACAAAGAGCCCGCTGTTGATCGAGAAGGCGACGATCCGCGTCGAGTAGGAAACCAGGACGCCTGCGCATCTGCCTCACAGGTGCGCAGGCGTTTTGCGTCTTTCGCCGCGGTCTGTGTCGATCGCCAACCGGACGTATCCTTCGCAAGTGTTCTTCTTCAGCCGCAACCCGAGTTCGTTTGCGCTCGTCGCGTGCCTGGCGGCGTCGATCATTTCCGGGAGCGCGCTTGCAGAGCCCTTGCCCCGCGGTCCGGCGGTCGAGATCGAGTTACCCGACTACCTGACCGAAGTGCGGGAATTTCGCAGTTCTCCGCCCGCCTGGAATGAAACGATCGTCAATGCAGCTTCTGGACACGGGACTGGCGCCGGTGCCACGCGCGAGACCGGCTGGTGGCGGGACCCGGATAACTGGCTGCTGATCGACTACGTGGATCGCAGCGGGAACCTCACGACCCACCAATACCTGGAAACTCGCGGGATCTTTGCGGAGATCTACGGCAATAACGAGTACCAGGAGACGATCCATTTTCACGAAGATGCGGCACTCAAACTCTTCGGGGAAAACGGAATTGCGCGTGGGATCGGAAATGAAAAGGTCATCGACCCGCACCACAATCTCCGCGTCAAACGCTGGACCAAGAAGCAAAAGTGGAACGCTTGGATCACCGACAACAAGGCTCCGCGATGGTCCGCGGTGATCAACTACGATTGGCTTACGAGTCCATTATTCGGCGATTCGATTTCGCAGGACAATATTGGAGGTGCAACGAGCCGCATCGGCGAAGGAGCGCGCGGGCGTTACGACGACTTCAATAGCTTGAAGTTTCGCCATTTTCTGACCACGTCTGGACGCCTGCAGCGGCTGAAGTCGAAACCAGGTTCCGACCCTTTCAATATTCGGACGTACGCCGCGACGCATCTCAAGGATCTCTTCGACAAGATTCCTCCTTACGTCGAACCGGAAGCCTACCTGTACAAGAGCGCGCGCGAAGCTGCGGGTCGAATTACTGACGATCCCGTCATGGCCGAGTACCAGCGCTTCCAGTACGTATCTGAGTTGCACAGTTTTCAGCGCTATTACCGTGAGAACAAGCTGATTGCGAGTCGCTCAGGACGCAGCTATGACGTACACGGAAACCTCGGCGGGTCCTTCCCCGGGCGTGTTCCCTACGCAGTCGCGCTGGGAGATTCCGTCGACATGCTCTGGTTCGAAGCATCGGGCCAATCGCAGTACGACATCTTCAAGAACGGATGGAGTAACGCCTGGGGCAGCTTTCGTCTGCAACTTGCCGAAGCCATGGCGCGAGGCCGCAAACCCTATCAGTTCTTGCCGAACCTGGGGAAGACAACCCGGGATCTCCTGGTGCACGAATGGGCAGAGATGAGTGCCGGAGGCGCCGTGTTCTTGCACAATCCAGTCATGCTCCAGCGAGATCACCCGGAACTCCTCGATGTGTTGCGCGAACACCTGGTCTTTCGTGAGATGCATCGAGCGATCTTCGAGCGCCGGGGGCGTGAGCGGTATGCGCAGGTCGGATTGTTGTACTCGGTTCCGACGCTCATGCACGCTCAGTACGTTCCGACGATTCTCTCGATGAACATCCCGCCGGTGAATGATCTCGCCGGTGCCGCACGAGCTCTGGAAGAGGGACATCTTCCCTATGGCGTCGTGTTGCTGGAACATCCCGATCTGGGACCGTATCGCATTTCCGTGGACGATCTGCGCAAGTATCGCGTGTTGATCGCTCCCTCCATTACCGATCTGTCTCGGGTGCACACAGAGATCCTAAAGGGCTTCCTGGAAACGGGAGGGGCCCTGGTAGTGCTCGGTGAGTTCGGAACCCGCGACGAGAACCACGGAGTTGCGGCCGGGAAGCGACTCGAGGAGTTGCGCAAATTCGGTACGGTCGTGCAACCACTGGGCGACGGATCATTTCAGTCCTCAAGGTCCCGACGCACCGCGAAGATCTCGGACAGGAGTCGCCGCGTTCATTCTGCGGTGCGGGCGGTCCTCGAGACTCCGATACTCGACGGTGCACTCCCCGAGATGCTCTGGGCGAAGACGTGGGTTCACCACAAGAGTCTCCTGTCGATCCATCTGGTGAACTACGACATCGACTTCGAGAGTGGAGAGGCGGCTGAGATTGCGAGTTTTCCGATGCGATTGCGCGCGCCCGAGGATCTCCTGGTCGAGGCTGCGGTGTTTCTGGTTCCCGGGCGCGACCCGATTCCGCTGCAATTCAAGAAGAGCGGATTGCAGATCGAACTCGATGTTCCAGCGATGGACGTCTATGGCGTCATCCTGCTCGGTCCCAGGGATCTCGGCCGCACCGAGAGTCTCGTGCGTCGAGGCGATCGCTATCTGATGCGCGCGAAACACGCGGCACGTGGAGTTCCTGAACTATTGAGCGAGGTGGCGGAGCTAGGCGTGCAACGCGGCTTCATCGACGCAGCTAAGTACGCTTCGGCCGGTACAGTCCTCTTGCAGAAAGTCGCGAAACAACGCGAGCAAGCGCTGCGAGACGAGCATCTCGCGATGCGCGAGGCGCCGCGCAACGTGACGATTGCTCTCGATTTCGGCGAAGCCCGACCGCTCAGACCCTGGCAGGGAGTGGATCCCAATTCGCCCTACGATTCCAAGCGCGGTTTTGGTTGGTTGAAGCCGGACGATATTTCGACTCCGACTCCCGAAGAACGCGATTATCGGCTGGCGCGGCGTGCGGGAGATACGCAGCGCGTGCGCGTGAAGTGGACGAAGTCGCAGCTCTGGCCGTACGAAAAGACGCTGCGAGAGCCTCCCCTTCGACGTTCTGTGATTTCTGGACGGGCGCAGCGGTTTCGAGTCGACGTGCCGGACGGGCGCTACCGTGTACATCTGATCCAGACGAATGCGGGATGGGCGCAGCGCAACTTCCTGGTCTCGGGTCTGACCCGCGTCGGCGGTGAGTACGCACTACTCGACACACCCTTGAGTCTTGGGCAGATGCTCCGGCGCTCCTTCGAGGCGCAGACGGAAGAAGGTTCTCTGATCTTCGAATTCGGCGGACCGACCGGGTTCGGTCTGGCTGCGCTGGCGATCGAACCGATTGCCAGCGCGAGCTCGGACCCTCTCGAGATTGGAGGTCTGCGAAAATGGCAGCTCAGCCCCCGTTACGCGAATCCCGATTGGTACCCGATTCGTGAGACCCGGGCCCCTCCGGAGCGCGCGCTCGCCTCACCCGATACAGAGGGGTGGAGCACGCGTGTCACTCCGTTGCAGGGCCTGCCCGTCGTCGATCTCGGTCCAGCCCAGCACGCGGTTACTGGAGATGTCGTGTATGCGGTCGCGTACATCGAACGGGAGACACCCGAAGACGTCTGGTTGAGCCTCGGTGCCAGTAGTTCGGCGGCGGCCTGGCTCAACGGAAAGTCCGTCGCGTATCTGCCAAACCTGAAGGGCATTACGCGCGACGAAGCCCGTGTCCCCGTGCGGTTGCGCGCCGGGCGCAATGTCCTGCTGCTCAAACTGTCGCGCTTCTGGGAACGGCGCTGGCTGTTCTACGCAAGCGTGCTGGCCCGCGACGACTAGCCCGGCCGCGCTATCGCCGTGCGATCACGGTCCCTGAGCTGCCGTGCAGAGGAGTTGGGGTCCCGGAGGGAAGCCTGCGATCGCCCGCGCGATGACTCCCAGGTCGGCAATATTGCAATCTGCGGCGGTTCCGACGACGGAGCAACGGTCTAGCGCACTGGCTGAGAGTGAGGCACCGCCGGGATCGGCCAACGCCAGGCTGAGCATGTCGAAATCGAGTTGCGTCAGGTCATTGTCTTCACTGACATCTCCGCACTGGCAGGCGTCGCCCGTGCCGTCCTGGTTCGTATCTTCCTGCAATGGGTTGTCCACGCTCGGACAATTGTCGCGACCATCCGTGAGCAGGTCACCGTCAGTGTCGGGGAATTGCGGGCAGAACAACCTTCCGCCGAAGAAGACGTTCAAGATGACGGCCACGTAGTCTCCGGAGTCGCAGACGCCTTCGCCCGTACCGTCACAGATCCCCGGTGGGATCGGTCCACCCTGGACGTAGGCATCGATCAGATCGGCATCGTTGGCGCCTACCCAGGAGTTCCCGTTCGCATCGCCGCACTGACACTCATCTCCGATTCCATCTCCATTGGTATCCATCTGGTTCGGATCCGCGAAATCGGGGCAGACGTCGCAGGCATCGTCTATTCCGTCGGCGTCGATGTCTCCGAAATCCCAGTTGAAGACCGCGGGACAGGGGTCTGAGCCATTGGGAAGCAGATCATTGTCCATATCGGGATCGCAGATATCGCCGATGCCGTCGCCATCGAGGTCCTCCTGGCCTTCGTTTGCGATGAACTGGCAGTTGTCGCAGGCATCGCCCCGGCCATCGCCATCGCCGTCCAGTTGATCCGCATTCGCGGTGACATCGCAGTTGTCGTCCCAGCAGGGCACGGTGTCGGAGTCAAAGTCACAGTTCTCAAAGCCCGCGAAGCCGATCGATGTCTTGTAGTCCGGCCAGTTGACGAAAATCGGAGCACTGGCCGTGACCACCCTGCAGTCACCCACCGCGCCGATAGAGGCGGGGCAGGGGTTTGTGCACGATGGACCTTCGCAGCGGATGCGCGCGTAGATCGCGCCCGGTGCCAGCGGAATCTCTCCTTCGAAAATGCAGGTGTCCAGGCCGTTCACATCGTCGAGTGTGCAGCCGCATTCGGCGGTCGTGGTGTTTGGGTCGTCGTCGCACGTAGCGAGGACGGTTCCGGATTGATTCACCAGGTCGAGTTGGTGAAAGCGGTAGCTGTTTTGCGGAACGCCCGGAACGACGTTATTGGGGTCATTCGTGGCCCGCACTCGAACGTGACCGCTTCCGTCGCCTACGTCCAGAAGATCGCCCATGCGCGCGGCGGGCGTGATGCAAACGCCATTGAGATCGTCCCACTCGTCGCAGGATTCGATCTGAAGAACCGGCTCGTGATGCTTGGCAAAGTAGCAACGCCGATCCTTCATTGAGTCGATTACGCCGTTTCGAGTCAGGGTATCGACCCAGCACAACGTCGCCCCTCGTTTCGTGTTGGGGAGGCTGTTCAACGTACAGGAACCGCCGGGATTGTTGTGAGTGTCGGTGCCGCATGCGGGGAAAAGACGGTATCCCTTCTGCAAGGCCTCTTGATAGGAATCCTCCCATTTCGCCCGATGGGAGTTTCCGAGTTCAATGCCTTGAACGAAGTCGTCGCTGAATCCACCGGGAGCCGTGATGGGATGAAGCGGGACCGCGTTCATGTTCCCAGGGTGCGCCTGGACGATGATCGCGTTGTTCTCGTGGGCCCAGAGAAAGAGATCGTACTCGCTGTGGCAGAATTGCGAATCGTTGACGATCACTGGAGGGGTGCCCTGCAGGATCGGGCCACAGACGCGGTCGGTATCGCCCGGGATGATGACCGTCTTGTGACCGCCTTCACCGGCGTCACTACCGCTGATGCTTCCGACTTGGGTCGTGAACTCGCGCCCCGAAAATGCCACGAAAGTTCCCGGATTATTGCGTGAGTTTGCCGCGCTCGACATCGACATGGGTTCGCTCCACGGATTCGCGGGAGCCACGAGCGATTGACCGCTCACGTAGTCGAAGAAACCGTTTGGATTGGGCTCGAACGAGTAGCCTGCAAACCTCGGATCGGGCACCGAGAAGCTGTTGTTTGGATCGATCCACCAGCTATAGCCCGGGCTGTTCGGGTCGCCGCTGAGCAGGTGCGTGTGGTGCGCGATATTGCCCCAGTCGTAGCCCCCGCTCGCCATCGCGTCGTAGACCGCATCGGGTACCCCGTACTGATGGGCCCCGCAGGTATCGCTGGCCATGATGGCTGCGGAGTAAGCCGAAAACGCGTGCTGGTGTACGTCGCCCGCTGCCAGTGTCAAGGTTTGATAGGTCGGGAGCGTAGTGGATCGGGCGATTCCCGGAATGGAGACGAGGCAGAGCAGGAGGACTGCTCTGATGTTCATTTTGCGCTCGCCAGGATTTCGCGGAACCTCGAAACCAGTTCCTGGAACTCCCGCTGCAAACGCGTCGGAATCCGGTATCGAGTGATTTCGAGAATGCTCTCGAAGTACCAGAGCTGTTGCTCCGGCGTCGAATTGAAGTGATCCATGTGCTGAAAACCCCGATCCTGAATGTCCATGAGTGTGGAACTCAGGTTGTGACACTTGTCGCAAAGCGTGACTAGCAGGCTGCGGTCAGGGGCGGACTTCAGGTGTTCCAGATACTCGGTCTTTCGCTGCATCCAAGGTCGTTTCTGCTTGGGATGCTCGCCTGGCAGGGTATCGGTGCAGTCGCGCACGATTTCAGCGACGGACTCGCCGAACTCCTCGTAGATGAGTTCGTAGCTCACGTGCTCCGAGTCCTCAATCGCATCGTGAAGCAGCGCCGCGATCGACTGATCCAGGTCACCACCGCTTTCCTGAACACGCCCCGCCACTTGCAGGAGGTGGCTCGAATAGGGAACCGCGCGGCCCTTCCGTTGTTGCCGGGCATGGACGTCTAGCGCAAAGGCGAAAGCATCGATGAAGCGCTGGCGATCTTCTGGAGTCACGCAGGGAATATAGCCGAAACGATCGCTTCGGGGCGGGTTCTCTCAACTCGACAGCGCGAGTCGTCTCGGAGAGAATACTTCCATGAGCTTTGAAACCCTGACCGTGGAACGAAAAGACGCGATCACCTATGTCTGGCTCGACCGGCCCGAACGTCGCAACGCACTGAACACACTGGCGCTCGAGGAGATCTGCGCGCTATTCACGGAACTCCAAAGAGATTTCGAGACGCGCGTCGTCGTTCTCGGCGGTCGTGGAAAGTCTTTCTGTGCCGGGGCGGATCGCCGAGATCCTCCGGGTGTTGCGCGAATGAGTGCTGCATCAGGAGCGAGTGATCGCGAACGCCGCTATGCATCGCAACTCGGACGGCGCGCTTGTGCGGCAGTTCTCGACCTCGAAGCGGCCACGATCGCGCGGGTACACGGTCACGCAGTCGGCGGTGGTCTGGCGCTCGCACTCGCGTGCGATCTGCGAATCGCCTCAGACGATGCCGTCTTCCACATTCCCGAGGTCGATCTCGGCATTCCGTTGGCGTGGGGAGCTACACCGCGCCTGATTCAAGAGATTGGTGCATCCCGGGCTCGCGAGTTGATCCTGATGTGCGATCAAATCCAAGCTGTTGAAGCCGCTCGCCTCGGGGTCGTCCATCGAGCCGTTCCGGTGGCTGAACTCGACTCTGCCGTCGACGCCTGGGCCCGCCGCATTGCCGAGAAGCCGGAGGTTGCGGTTCACATGACCAAGACCCAGTTCCGGGCCTACAGTCAGAGTTCGCCGCTTGGAGATGCCACCGAATCCGATGGAGATTCGCTGATGTCTGCATCGCGAAGTGCGGCAGCCCGCGCGAGTTTTGAGCGAGGCGACTGACGCGGAGGCGATCGTGAAGATCAGCGAGATTATGGATCTCAAAGACCCACGCGTCGCGGATTACCGCGGGGTCCGGGATCCGGAGTGGGTGCGGGAAAGGGGCCTCTTCATTGCCGAGGGGCTGAAGGTGGTGGAGATCCTGCTTCTCGAGTCCGATCTCGGGGTTCGCTCGCTCCTGACCACGGAGAACGCGTTTCGTCGACTCGAGCCCGTTCTGGGCGGCGCGAGAGCCGATCTCGAGGTCTTCCTGGCGGACGGAGTTGCGTTGCGGTCGATCGCGGGCCACGAAATCCACCAGAATTGCCTGGCGATTGGCGAAAGACCCGACGATACGCCGATCGAGGGGCTGCTGAAGAAGATCGGCGACGGCGCCCGGCGGCTTCTCGTGCTCGATCGCGTGACCAATCCCGACAATATCGGCGGTCTGTTCCGCAACGCGCGGGCTTTCGGTGTCGATGCGGTGCTGCTCGGTCCGGGCTGCGCGCATCCGCTCTACCGGAAGGCAATTCGCACTTCCATGGGAAGTTCATTGCTCGTGCCTTTCACAGGCTTCAACGATTGGCGCGATACCATTGCAGAACTGCGCAAGGCGGGTTTCGCGTGTCTCGCCCTGACCCCGGCGCAAGGCTCAGACGATCTGGCCGGACTCGAGCGTGGATCGGTTCCCTCACGCTATGCGCTCCTGCTCGGGCACGAAGGCGAGGGGCTGCATCCGCAGGCATTGGAACTCGCGGATCGATCGCTGCGGATCGCCATCTCAGAGGCGGTTGAGTCGCTGAATGTGGCGACCGCCGCCGCAGTGGCGCTACACGCTCTGGGCAGTCCTGCTGCTGCCTCCGAGTAGTCGCCCGTCGAACCCGACCCTTCAGTCCTCCATCAGCGCGCGCATGCTGTCTCGTCGCTCGCGCGGGATGCGTCTGGGTCGTCCGGAATCGTCGACCAGGGCGTGATTTGTCGCGGCGGTGGCCAGGAGTTCCTCGCCGCAGCTTACGATGTAGGCGATCCGCAGAGATGCGCCGCGAAGCTTCTCGATCCACGCCGTGATCTCCAGGATCTCATCGAAGTGAGCTCCGCGCTTGTAGGCGACCTCGACGCCGGTCACTGCAAAGTGCAGCCCCTGGTCGACCCATTCGCGATACGCACGGTCGTGTTCGTCGAGGAACGCGACCCGGGCGAGTTCGAGATAACGAAGGTAGTTCGCATGGTGAACGATCCGCATGCCGTCGGTGTCAAAAAAGGGTACGCGGTAGCGGAGCGTCGAAGTCTTTGCACCTGGAGGTGCTGTTGCTGGTAGATCGGGCACGTGCAGAGTGTTTCTTTAGAGTACTTCCCGGTCAAGAGCTAGAATATGGCCATATGCTCCATGTGAACGACAGACTGAAGATTCCACTGCGCGAGTTCCAGTTCTCTTTTTCGCGCAGTTCCGGTCCCGGCGGTCAGAACGTGAACAAGGTCAACACCCGGGTCACGTTGCGCTGGTCGATCAGAGACAGTCCGAGTCTTCCACCCGCAGTCCTCCGACGCTTCATGCAGCGCTACGGGAGACGAGTGACGCAAGAGGGCGAACTGATTGTCACGAGCCAGCGCTTTCGCGACCAGGGGCGAAATGTAGCTGACAGTCTCGAGAAACTGCGCGAGATGCTCGACTCGGTCGCTACGGCACCGAAGTCACGAAAGAAGACGCGCCCGTCCAGAGGTGCGGTCGAGCGCCGTCTCAAAGAGAAGCGAGAGCGCTCGCAGCGCAAGCGCCGCCGCCGGGAACCGATCGACGACTGACCTGAAGAGGCTCCCCGGCGACCAGCGGGAATTCCGCTCTCTCCTTTTTGGACTCGCAGTATGCGTTCTGGCGCAGCGGTCCCCGAGCGAAGATCTGGACCGGTTCATTCACGGGTTCCGTCTTGCGGACAGACGGAAGGCAATCCCCTCGGCGTAGCCATCGAGACGCCGCTCGATGGCCACGGCCAGTCCCACATCTTCTTCCTGTCTCGCAGCCTTCCAGGCTCTTTGGCCCAGGGCAAGCGCCTTTTGGGGCCGTCCCGCTTCCATCAAGGCCATGGCGAAGACGTCGAGTTCCCAGGCCTCCGTACAGGTTCGGTACGCACACGCCCGTTGGACGAGTCGCAGCGCTCGGGAACCATTGCGCTGGCTCTCCTCGGGGTGGGCCGCGAGCAGACGCGAGAGGCGCAAGAGTGAACCCCGCTGCCCGGGATCAATCCCGAGTTGTTCGCGATGCCACTCCATGGCTTCGTCGTACTCGCCGTTCATCTCGAGTGCCCACGCCAGGTGGAAAGCGCCGTTTCGAATGCTCGGTCGCAATTCAAGTGCATGGCGCAACTGCTCGGTACCGCGCCTGAGATCGCCAGTTCGCACCAGAGCCCAACCGTAGTTACCGAGGACGCGCGGGTCATTCGGATCGAGCCTCAACGCCACTCCGAGATGGATGATTCCGAGATCTGGGCGGTTCTTCGCAACCCAGGCAATTCCGAGTTCGGTCTGCGCCAGTGTGTTGTCTTTGGTCGAATGTACGGCGTGTCCGAACAACTCGATCGTGTCTTTCCAGTGCTGCGCCTGCGCGTGAGTCGTTACGGAGAGTGTCGCCGCAAGGCAGAGTCCCGCAAATGCAAGCCAGCGATCGCGCACCAGAACCCCGGCGCTCAGCGCCACCCGAGAGGTCAGCCATACCACGATGATGCCGAGCCCGATGATCGGAACGTACATATAGCGGTCTGCAAGCGACTGGCCGCCGACCTGCACCAGCCCGATCGTCGGGAACAACAGGCCGAGAAACCAGAGCCATCCAACCAGCAACCAGGCCTGATTCCGTCTCTGGCGCAAGGCCAGCGCAGTGATCATCATCAGTGCGATGAGTGCACCGGATACCTGCCAGACGGGCCAGAAGTCCGGGTACGGGTAGAACACCACCAGGTCCTGCGGCCAGAAGAACTTCCCCAGGTACCGGACGTAGGCGACGATGGCATTGGCGACCCGCGAGGGAAAAGGCGTTGCAGTTGAGATTGCGGGCCACTGGGTGAAGACCGTGATCAAAGAGATCGCCAGGGAGAGGCCAAAGTAGGGCGACTTTTCGCGAACCAATGAGCGAAGACGGACCGGGACCAAGCCTTGTGTTCGCCCGAGTGGCCACACGTCGAGCAGAAGCAATGCGAAGGGCAGGGTGACCAGCATCGACTTCGAGCCTAGACTCAGGCCGAAGGCGGCTAACGACGACGCGTACCAGTATCGGCTCTTTGTGCGCGCGAAGCGTACGTAGCAGCTGATCGCGCCAAATCCGAAAAAGCTCGACAACAGGCTCTTGCGCTCTGCGATCCAGGCCACTGTCTCGACCTGCAGCGGATGCAACGCAAAGAGTATCGCCACGAATGCGCTGCATCCGCTGCTTCCGGTCAGCTGAATCAAAAGGGCAAACAACAGGAGCGTGTTCGCCGCATGAAAAGCCAGGTTCACCGCGTGATGTCCGCGTGGATCCAACCCGAAGAGTTCTACATCGAGCATGTGCGAGAGCCAGGTGACGGGATGCCAGTTGCCTCCGCGGGTCTGAAAGAACGCCCAGTGCACGTCCTCGCTTGACCAGCCGCCGGTGACCCTTGGATTGTCCGTTACGTAGACGTCATCGTCGTAGTCTACGAACTCGTTCTCCCATACCGGCGCGTAAGCGATGAGGATCGCGATGATAAGTAGCAATCCGATCGCGAGCCGCTTGAAGGATTCGTGATATCCGCTCAAGTGCGCTTGGGAAACAGCGGAGACCGCAGGAGTCCCCAGTGGGCCAGCCGGAACACCAGGCCGGTCCACAGACAGCCGATTCCGTAGCGGATGCTGCGTTGTAGATTGATCGACGAGGCCTCTGGAAAGTACATTGTCGGGCAGCTGACCTCAGCGATCGTGTGCCCGAACCAGAGGATCTGCGCGAGCACCTGATTGTCGAACACGAAGTCGTCGGAGTTGCGATCGAGGGGAAGGCGTTCCAGAACCTCTCTCGAGTAGGCGCGATAACCGGTGTGGAACTCGGAGAGCTTTGAACCGAGCAAGAGGTTTTCGACAAAGGTCAGGGCTCTGTTCGCAATGTATTTCCAGAGCGGCATATCGCCTTGGAGTGCGCGTCCTCCGAGAATCCTCGAGCCGAGTACGCAGGGATACAGGCCATTTCCGATCATCGAGGCCATCGCCGGGATCAGTTGCGGCGTGTACTGGTAGTCGGGGTGGACCAT
This sequence comes from bacterium, assembly GCA_024226335.1. NCBI lineage: Bacteria > bacterium. Next base: position 13,754 of record JAAELY010000386.1, on the reverse strand, counting down.
GATGATGATGTCGGCGCCTTCCTCGAGCGCTGCCGAATAGCAGGTCTTCTGGTTGGCCCCGTAGCCGCGGTTCTCGGCGTGTGTGTAGACCTTGGTGTCTCGCAAACTCTGGGCGAGTCGGGTCGTTTCGTCGGAACTGGCATCGTCGACCACGATCACCAGGTCGACAATATCTTGCTCCATGACCTCGTTCCAGGTCCGGAGAAGAGTGCTTTCCGCGTTGTACGCGGGCATGACGATGACGACCTTCTTGTCGCGATACACGTGGATCCTCCCGATGCGCCGCCGATTATACGGGCTATTCGAGCAGGCGCTCCCGGAGGCGGGAGATATTCCCGGCACTGAGTCCCAATCCATCGTGCAGGTAGGCTTCAAAGGACCCGAAGCGCTTGTCGATTTCATCCAGACCGGCTTCGAGATACTCCCGCCGCACGCCCAGTACCGGGCGGATTTTTTCCGGGTCGGCGCGGAAGAGCGAGAAGATCCGGATCATGCGGAGACTCTTTTCGGTCTCTGCGGCGATGTAGGTGTTGGTCAAGAGGAAATCCTCGAAGACAGTTTCTCGATCGACTCCGAGCGCCAACAACAAGATTGCCGAACCAAAACCCGCCCGGTCTTTTCCCGCAGTGCAGTGAATCACGGCTGGCAGGTTTCCGGGCTCAAGGAGATATTCGAACATCTTCGCGTACTGTGCAGTGAAACGGCGAGCGAACTCACGATTCGCGTTGACGAGCATCTGCGCCAGATCGAGGCCCTCGAGATCGCCCGACAGGATGCGATCGCGCAACATTTCGGGGTCGAAGGACTCGTCGTAGATTGCCAGCTCCGCGACACTGGGACGGTCGCGCTCAGGTAGACGATCGGGCGCTGCCTCGCGCTCTTTCGGACTGCGAAAGTCGCAGACCAGTCGCAGCTTGACGCGCGAAACATAATCGAGATCGCTATCGCTGAGTTCCCCGAGTGCGTCGGAGCGGAACATGACTCCCCAGCGCACACGTCGGCCATCCTGTCCGCGGTAGCCGCCCAGATCGCGAAAATTGTGTGCGCCTTCCAACGGGAGCTTTCGTTCGGCCACACGCAGCGGTTTCGAGCCAGGGGCTGCGATCTCGAAATAGAATCTCGTCGCGGGATCGAGCCCTGAAATTCGTGCCCGCCCATTGACTAGAGTTGCCACCGGCTTCGCGCGATTGAAGCTTCCCGGAACCGTTCCGGCGTACACGGGAATCTCGGCACTCTCGGGAGCCACCCGCCAGTGAATGACCAGGCTATCGTCGGACTCGCGCTCGACGACTGGGTCGTCCGTGTCCAGATAGCTGCGGTCCACCGGATCCGCACAGGCCAGTAGCATCGTCGATACCAGGATCAGGACTATTGGTTTCACGCGCTTTTCAATCTCTTCAGATAGGCCCGTTGCACGAAACAGGCTCGAAAACCGAGCGCCGCGTACATATGCCTGGGTGAGTCGTCGATTCTGGCTCCAATGGCCACGGAGTCCGCTCCGCGCGTGCGCGCGTCCGCGACGGTGTGCGCGATCAATGCGGTTGCGATCCCTCGATGTCTGAAGGCGGGTAACGTGAACAGGTCCTCGACTTTTCCGATTCCGTTGTTGCCGGGCCAGGAGGAGAAGTAGGCGCAGTCCACACCGTCAGCGCAAGCAAGCCAGGTAAGTACATCGGGAGTCTTCGCGCGACGCCGTTCGAACAACTGCTGTACGACGTCGATTCCATAGGGCTTCTGGCCTTCGCGGGCAGTGCTTTCGTCGATGTCAAGTTTCGTGAGTTCGAGTACGACGTTCCAGTCTGTCTCGCTCTCGACGAGTCGGATCGCAACGGGTTCTGGCTTCGCGCGAAGCTCGTCTTCCAGCAGGAGTTCCAACTCTGAATTCAGTTCGTAGCCCTCCAGTACGAGGCGAGCTTCAAATGACTCGGGTGTCAACGGGTCGAGCACGAAGCGCCGATGCGTCAAACCTGCGAACTCGATTTCGACTTGCGCGAGTACGGCCTCGATCTCGTCTTCACTCGAAGCTCGCACGCGGCTGGCGTAGTTTGCGTCGTGAATGAGCGGCGCATCGGGACTCGTGACCAAACGGAAGAGGGGAGTGTCCTGCACCTGGTTTCCCAGGGCTAGATAGTCGTCCCAGCCCTGCGCAACTCGTAGCGGGATTTCTCGATCGGGTTCTCTGGCGTCCATTGCTGCAAGGGTCTCCCGTGAGGTGCGGAGGGTCAAACCGGACCGTGTCGTTATACTCACGACATGAAGCGAGTTGCAATCGTCACCGGAGTGAGTCGACGTTCGGGTATAGGATTCGCGATCGCTCGCCGACTTGCCGATCTCGGATTGAAGCTCTTGATCCAAGGCTGGTCGGTCGACGACGAGGCGACACTGGCCGATCCAGGGGGAACCTCAGCAGTCCTGTCCGAATTGCGCGAAGCCGGGGCGATGGTGGAACACTGCGACGCCGATCTCTCGGATCCCGACGCTCCCACCAGGGTCCTGGATGTTGCGATGCAAGCCTTCGGGCGAGTCGACGTCCTGGTTGCCAACCACGCCTACAGTCGAAACGGATCGCTCGCAGAACTGACGGCGGAGCAGATCGATCGGCACATGCAGGTCAACGTGCGCGGTTCGTTGCTCCTGGTGAAGGAGTTTGCAGACCGACACGACGGGAGCGAAGGCGGTCGGGTGATCCTGCTGACGTCCGGCCAGCATCGAGGTCCGATGCGCGGTGAACTGGCCTACGCAGCATCGAAGGGAGCGCTGCTGCAGATCACGGCGAGCCTCGCCGACGAACTGGTCGAGCGCGGCATCACGGTGAACACCGTGAATCCCGGCCCAACGGATACCGGCTGGGCCAGCGACGAGATGAGCGCCGCGATCGCTGGGCGCATGCCGATGGGGCGCTGGGGGCAACCCGATGATGCTGCACGCCTGATTGCCTGGTTGAGTACGGAAGACGCACGCTGGGTGACCGGACAGGTGATCGACTCGGAAGGTGGTTTCCGCCGCTGAGATTCGAGAGATGCCTCAGTAGGACGTGATCTTCCGGCGCTGCCCTGTGTCAGATAGGCGAGGGTTGGAATCCAGATCCCTGTTTTCCGCGCCGACGCGTGCTGTGGTGCGCCGACGCGGAGAACACAGTGTTAGTGCCAACCGTGGCGTCGACCACTGCGCCAGCCGCGGTGACCGTGGGAGCGTTCCGCGAATTCTGCGAGTTCGGCGCGCTGCTCGGGCCGCAGTACGTCAGCGATGTCGGCAACGGTCGTCGTGATGCGACGAGATACCTCATCGAATTTCTGAAACTGCTCGCTGCGGATCCGCTCGAGTGCCGCGCGATCGACGTTCTCGGCTGTTAGTTCCGCAACCAGCGCCTGTTGTACGGCCTCGTGTTCTGCGTGCATCCCCTGCATATCGCTCAGCGAACCCGCGAGAATGGCCTTCACCCGGGTGCTCTGCTCCTCGTCTGCGTCGAGCTTGTCGAGGATCCAGTCAGCAGCGAAATCCATGTGCTCCTGCATTTCCTCTGGTGAGTCGTGGTTCCCGCGCCCGAAGAGCCCCGCCCGCGCGGCGGCCGAAACTGGCGACAGGGCCAGGCCCGCGATCAATGCAGCCAGACCCACTACTCCGATCAGGCCCGGTTCAATCCACCGGCGGCGCTTGCTCGGCTTGCCATCGGATACGGTGTTCGGATTCTTCGAATCGGTCATGTCGATCCCCTTGGGGCTCGTGGAAGGCTTGAGTGCCTGCCACGTTCCGAAGTATCGGACGCTGCGGTTTCGCTGGCTTTGCGTTCGTGTGAAGTATCGTAAAGCTGCGTGCGGGGGCCCTGGACCGGAGGCTACTGGTCGGCCGGGCGTTGCTTTGGGAAGGTCAGCACGAATTCGGTGCCTTCATCGGGTGACGAGGTGGCCTCGATGGTTCCGCCGTGGGCGTCGACCAGCTTCTTGGAAATGGCCAGCCCGAGTCCCGTGCCACTCTTTTTGGAGGTGTAGAACGGTTTGAAGATCTTCTCGAGGTCGTCTGCATCCATGCCGGGTCCGTTGTCTCGGATGCGGATCCAGACTTCAGTCCCCGCCAGGTTCTCACCACTGGTCAGGTTCAAACGCGGGTCGCTCGTCTCGGCTTCTTCAAGTGCGTCCAGGGAGTTGTTGATCAGGTTGATGATGACACGGCGCAGTTTCTCCGCATCACCCTGCATCACACCATCGCTGTCGATCTCGCGTTGGATCTGGACATCGAGGCGATCGAGTCGATCTCGAACCGTCGCAAGCGCGGAATCAACGGCGTCGCCCATGTGCATCTCGGCCAGAGCCACTTCTTCTTCGCGTGCAAAGCGCAGCAAGTGAGAGATCGATCGTTCTACGCGATCCAGTTCTTCGAGTGCGACACCTGCGTACTCGACGTTGTCTTCGCACGAGGGGTCTTCTCCAAGCTGTTGTACCAGGCTCTTGGCCGCGGTGATCGGATTGCGGATCTCGTGTGCGAGCGATGCCGATAGTTCCTCGAGGCTGCGCGCATGCTTGCCCTCCAGGACCTGGCGCTCGCTCGACACCGTGCTGTGCACCTGGTTGCGCACCTCTTCATCGATCCAGCGCTGCCGTAAGCCCGGCGCGATGACCACGATGAACCAGTGCATGCTCAGACCGATGCCCCATGACATTCCCGTGATCGTGGCCGCGCGGAAACCCGCAACGAAGAACAGGAAGAGGATTACCGAGCAGAACGCCACGAGATGAATCATGACGCTGAGCTTGGCGTTCGCCCGTCTTCGCGCCACCCGGTAAGCGCGCTCCTCGGCCGTCAGTCGGGCGCGCTGACGCTTGGCCTCCCGGTTCTCGTGGTGGTCGTCGTGTCGCTTGGCGCGGGCTTTGTCGCGTCGCCGGTGATTGTGTTTTCGGGCACGTTCGCGCCGTCTCGCGGACTCTTGCCTGGATCGACGCCGGTCCTCTCGGGCTTGTTCGGCGCGTCGCCGGTCGCTTCCATCCGGAGAGGAGTCGGCTACCGATCTGCTACGCGCCTCGCGGATATCCTGCTGAATACGGCGCCGAGCCCGGTCGACCTCGCGCAACGCCCGGCGCTTCCAATCACCGTCGTAACCCTCGTGGTCATGGCCCATGCCGTTGCTCCAGCTGTGCCCCATTTCGCATCTCCGCATTGTACGCGTCCCGTCTCCTGAGATCTCCCCTTGGAAACAGCAAGCACTGTGCCCGGAATAGGGCGGCTCAGGGCCTCGTCTGGCCCGATAGGGCACCGTCGCCCGCAGCTATCTGGTGTCACCTGCAGCGAGCGGGCTGCAGGATCCGACGGCCAGAACGACGGCCAGGCCGACTTCCAATACGACTTTCAGGAGTTGCTGCCTGTATGCTGAGTGTCCTCGAAACTCGAGATCACGGAGAACCGTAATCATGCGTCCCTTTCGCTTCGGCGTTCAACAATCCGAATACCCGGCAACGGGCTGGCGGGAATCGGTGCAAAAGATCGAGTCGCTCGGGTTCTCCTCGGTCCTGATTCCCGACCACTTCGGTACGCAATGGGATCCGATGAGTTCTCTTCCCGCGTTTGCAGCCGTCACGCAGAAGTTGAAATTGGGCGCGCTGGTCTACGACGTCGACTATCGACACCCCGTCATCTACGCAAAGGCCGCGGCGACACTGCACATGATCTCGGGGGGGCGGCACGAGTTCGGCCTGGGTGCGGGCTGGATGGAGGATGACTACCTGCAAGCGGGCCTGGACTACGACCGTCCCGGAGTACGCATCCGCCGGTTGGAAGAGGCGATGCAGATCATCCAGATGATGTGGTCGCAAGAGAGCACGAGCTTCGAAGGTGAGTTCTACAAGATCGACTCGATCGCGCAGGCTGCCAGATTGGCTGATGGCGAGCGGCCCAGGATCCTGATCGGAGGCGGTGGTAAGCGTCTACTCGGAGTTGCGGGACGCCACGCTGATATCGTTGGGATCAATCCCTCACTTCCAGAGGGTCGAGTCATCAATACGACCGCGGCGGATCTGAGTCCTTCACGCGTGCGGGAGAAAATCGGCTGGGTGCGAGATGCAGCCATCCAAGCGGGACGCGATCCCGACGCGCTGGAGTTCAACTCACTGGTCTTTGTCGTGGCCATGACCGACGATCCCAGCGGAATTCGCCAGGCATTGTCTTCGAGCAGTGGAATGAGTGAGGAGGAAGTCGCGGATTGTCCGCTTTTCCTGACCGGCCCAGCGTCGGAAATTCGCGATCGACTCGAGAAGCGCCGCGAAGAGACCGGGATCAGCTACATCGTGATCCAGTCGGGTGATCATCTGGAGTCGTTTGCAGAATCCGTCCTCGAACCTCTGGTAAACGGCGGTTGACGAACCGGTTCCTCGTTCTTGTCCTTCTTCTGGCCCAATGCAGCGTCGCGTTTGCGCAAGAAGAGCCGATCGTGATCGTCCTGTCATGGGATGGCACGCGCCACGATTATCCCGAGCGCGTGGCCACGCCCGCACTGAGTCGCATGCAGCGCGAGGGAGCCCGTGCGAAGCGTCTCGTACCCGTGTTTCCCACAAACACGTTTCCGAACCATGTTTCCCTGGCGACGGGAGCGCCCGTCGATGTGCACGGAGTCGTGGGCAATCGCTTCCTCGATACGGAACGCGGAGCTTTCCGCTATTCGAATGACGCGAGTTGGATCGAGGCAGAGCCGCTCTGGGTGGCGGCCGAACGGCAAGGCGTTCGCGCGGCCGTATTCTTCTGGGTCGGTTCGGAGACCAATTGGAACGGCATAGGTGCGACGCATCGCAAGACGCCCTTCGATGCCAAGATCCCGGAAAGCGAGAAAGTCGATCAGATAGAAGCCTGGCTCGATCTACCCCCGGGACAGAGGCCCGGACTCATCATGTCCTGGTGGAATGGCTGCGATCACGTGGGGCATGCCAACGGGCCCAGAGATGCCGCGATCGCGCGACAACTGGCGGCCCACGATGCCCAACTGGCTCGGCTGCTCGCCGCGATCGACGTTCGAGAGCTCTGGTCGCAGATCACCTTGATCGTGCTCAGTGATCACGGGATGACACGGGCGACGCATTCCGTAGAGGTCGAGAACAGGCTTTCCGAGGCGGGTATCGAAGCCAGTTTTGTCGCAGGCGGTGGCGTCGGTTATGTACATCTCGAGCAGCCGGACCAGGTCGATGCCGCACGGGAAACACTCGACGCGCTGGAGGGAGTCGAGTCCTATGCGAGTGAGGCACTGCCGAAGGAACTGCGCGCTGGATTCGCTGGACGACAGGGGCAGATCATCGTCATCGCCACACCGCCTCATAGTTTCTCGCGCATTTCCCAGCTTCGCGGCTGGCGGCGTTGGTTTCGCTGGTTGGCCCCCGAGGTTGCCGGAATGCACGGCTACCGCGCTGAACACCCGGACATGAGCGCCGTTTTCTATGCCATGGGTCGCGGAGTTGGGCGCGGATCCACGCTGGGTTCCGTGCGAACGCTCGACGTGGCTGCGACGGTCGCCGGACTTCTTGGAATTGAACCGCCTCGTCACTCCGAGGGCAGCCCGATTCCACTCGTAAGTTCTCATCGATGACCGGTGAGCATAGACTGTTGCGGTTTCCACGCATGACAGGGCGGAAAATTGACCTGCCGTCGAGCGGGTGGTACGAATGCCCTTGCGAAATCCACGGGTTAGCAGTTGCCGCCGAGTCTGCGATGGAACTGAAGTCCCGGATTCTACCGATGAAGGAGCAGATCAGATGGTTTCCAACAAGATCCTTGCGGCATTCGCGTGCCTGGTGTTCGTAGCTTCCGGATGCGCGACCGGTTCGGGTTCGGGAATGGACAAGGCGAAGTGCGCAATGATCGGAGGCGTCCTCGGCGCGGGTGCTGGTGTCGTCGGTTCGGGTGCGAATCACGACAATGATGAAACCCGGCATGCCGTTGGCGGAGCGATCGGCGCGCTGGTAGGAGCAGGTCTGGGTTCAATGCTATGCGCGGATTCCCAGGCCGCGACGGAAAAGCGGCCTCCTACGGTCCGTGCAAGTGCGAACCCATCGTCTGGACCGGCACCGCTCACGACGGAACTGCGTGCGGTCGGTAAGGACGACGGTAGCGTCGTGAGTTACGAGTGGGATCTGGGTGATGGCACCAACGCCAAGGGTGCGCGGGTCAGTCACACCTACCAGGAACCGGGTGACTACACGGCTCGAGTCACCGTGAAGGACAATGACGGCATGATCGCTTCGACGGTCGTTCCCGTTCGCGCGGAACGTAAGGCCTCAGCGCCCTCCGCGAAACGCATCGTCTTGCGCGGAGTCAACTTCGCCTTCGACCGGGCTGACATCCGGCCGGATGCTCAGGTCATTCTCGACGCAGCCGCTGAAGTCCTGAGTGAAAACCCGGGTGTCCGTGTCCAGATTGCGGGTCACACCGACAGCGTCGGCACAGAAGCCTACAACCAGGGTCTGTCTGAACGACGAGCGAAGTCGGTGCAGCGTTACCTGGTAGGCAAGGGAATCTCGAGCGGTCGTCTGAGTTCCGTTGGTAGCGGCGAGGCAAACCCTGTTGCCAGCAACAGCACGGACGACGGTCGTGCACAGAACCGGCGAGTGGAGTTGAACATCCAGTAGACGCAACGTCCCATTCAACGGCCCTGCCGTGCGGATCTGTCTGCGCGGCAGGGTTGTGAGATCGCGCCGAAATCACGTTCAAGCGCGCGCATCTCGCTGCCGATGTGCGTTGCAGCGATTGAATCGATTGAGTGGTGCGGATGTCGTTGAAACGAAATCTCTTGCTCTTGACGCTGCTGCTCTTCCTGTCGGCAGGAAGTCTCGGTTTGCTGAGGCCCGCCATGGCTGGTCTACCTGCAGTTTCGGCCTCTCCAACTCCGATACCGGAGCGCGCCGCAGCCGGACGCTCGTTCAGCAAATTCTGCAATACCTGGATGACCAAACTCGCCAGGCGCGAACTCGACAATCGACGCTCGGCCAGGCCGCGACGATCCGGCTCAAAGTGGGTGCTGGAGTACATCGGCTACGCAAAGCATCACGACCGTTGCGAGGCGAAGGCGACCGGAGTAAGCCAGAATCCCTACATCGGGAAGATGGTCTACACGGAGGCCAAGTACAGGGCGTCGGGCAAGACCAAAGAGAGCGTGCGCAACGGCTCGGCGTCGGTCATCTCGCTGGCCGAGACCGAGGTCATGGAGATCTTCCGCTTCGACGGCAAGAAATGGGTCTACTGAGATCCTCTCCGCTCATCACTGAAGCTCTGATGCTGCACCCCGGATCCACCGTTCGGTAGATTCTCGTTCTTCCCGAATGGACGGGCCCCGGCCTCCGTCTCACGGCTGGGTTTTGACTCGAGGGAACTCGACTACCGGAGGGGCAACTGTATGGAGGTCGTCAACGTCATCGCGCTCACGCTGGGAGTCGGCTGGGCGAGTGGTATCAACCTGTACGCGGCCGTCTTCATGCTCGGAGCACTCGGAGCGACGGACAACATCGTACTCCCGCCCGACCTGCAGCTACTCCAGGATCCTCTGGTGCTCAGTGCTGCGGGGCTCATGTATCTGGTGGAGTTCACGGCCGATAAGATGCCTGGTGTAGATACTGGCTGGGATGTGATCCACTCCTTCATCCGGATTCCCGCGGGAGCCCTGCTTGCGGCAAGCGCGGTCGGCGATGTGACTCCCGCCCTCGAGTTCTCGGCGCTATTGGTTGGAGGTACGCTGGCCGCGGGCAGTCACGCGACCAAGGCGGGAAGCCGCGCGTTGATCAATACATCTCCCGAACCCTTCAGCAACTGGACTGCCTCGGTAGCCGAAGATCTCCTGGTCTTTGGCGGGCTCTGGGCTGCGCTCTACAATCCCTGGTTGTTCCTGCTGGGACTGATCCTTTTCATCGCCGCCGCGGTCTGGCTCATGCCCCGCATCTGGCGCGGTTTGAAGCGGGTCTTCCGATTCCTGGCAAAGCTCTTCGGCCGGCCGCAGGCGGTCGCGGAGTCCGTCGATTCGAGCACGCCACCTGCTACGTGACCTCCGACAGCTCGCAGGGGTAGACTGGGCTTCCGCGGGTTGCGCGGCATTCTCGGAGGTCCAATGGAAGTACCGCTGCTCGTAGACGATTTCTTGCGTCGCCCGGCCCAGCTCTATCCCGACAAGACGGCGATCGTCGATGGTGCTCGACGATTCAGCTACGCACAGTATCAAGCGCGGGTGAATCAGTTGTCTCACTCGCTTCTCGAATTGGGTATCGGTCCCGACGACCGTGTCTGCATTCTGAGCCCGAACTCCCACTTCTTCCTGGAGAGCTTCTACGCCACCAGTCAGATTGGCGCGGTCCTGGTGCCGCTCAATTACCGACTGGTCGCTGCGGACCACGAGTACATCTTGAACCACGCAGGGGTGAAGGTCGTACTCGTCGACTATGAGTACACCGAGGTGATCGACGAGATTCGCACCGGTTTGACCTCTGTGGAGCATTTCATCGTCGCCCAGGAACAAGGCAGCGCTCCAGACGGCTGGCTCGATTGGGAAACCCTGATCGCGGGTGCTCCAGATCGACGACCACCCGCGATTGAGCGCGACGAGAACGATCTTGTTTCGATCAACTACACCTCGGGAACGACGGCGCGCCCCAAAGGCGTGATGCTCACCCATCGCAACTGCTACATCAACGCGTACGGTCTGATCGCGCACTTGAGAGTGGCGCATGAAGATGTCGAACTCTGGACGCTACCGATGTTCCATTGCAACGGTTGGGGTGGAGTCTACGCATTGACGGGGATGGGCGGGACACATGTCGTCTTGCGCGCGGTGGATGGTGCGCAGATCTTCCAGTTGATCGCGGACGAGAAAGTCACCTTTGCGTGTATGGCTCCTGCCGTCTTGCGCACGATCCTGGACTATCCCGATCGCGAAAAGCACGATCTCGTGACACGACCCCGCTTTACCGTGGCCGGAGCGCCGCCGCCCGCTGCATTTATCGAACGTCTCGAACGGGAATTAGGCTGGGATTTCATTCAGATCTACGGGCTGACGGAAACGGCGCCGCTTCTTACCGTGTCGGGTCCCGATCACGGTACGGCCCGGGATGACTACGCGCGCCGCGCGCGTGCGGGCGTGCCGGGGATCGGCGTCGAGTTGATCCTGCTCGACGACGAGGACAGGCCGGTTGCGAAGGACGGCGTTGCGGTAGGTGAGGTCTGTGCCCGCTCCAACGTCGTGTTCAAGGGTTACTGGGAGCAACCCGACGAGACCGCGGTCGCCATCAGGGACGGGTTCTTTCACACGGGTGATCTCGCCGTTTGGGACGAGTTCTCCAATATCCACATCGTGGATCGCAAGAAGGATGTCATCATCTCGGGAGGTGAGAACATCAGCTCGCCAGATATCGAAGATGCGCTGTACAAGCACGAAGCGGTCTTCGAGTGCGCTGTCATTGGCGTGCCGCATGAAAAGTGGGGCGAGACGCCGATGGCCCTGGTCGTCCTTCGTCCGGGAGCCTCGCTGAGTGAAGATGAACTGAAGGAGTTCTGTCGCGACCATCTCGCGCATTTCAAGTGCCCGAGCGTGATCAAGTTCATCGACGAACTACCGAGGACCGCCACTGGCAAGCTTCAGAAATTCAAGCTGCGCGAACAGTACTGGGCTGGGCAGGAGCGGCGAGTCCGCTGATGTCGGATCGACTTGAAGGCAAGGTCGTGCTCATCACCGGAGCCGGTAGCGGCATCGGCCGCGAGACGGCTCTTTGTATGTCGCAAGAGCGGGCTCGCATCGTATCGGTCGACATCGATGCAGAGGCCGCCGAAGAGACCGCGAGCGCGATCCGCTCGGCAGGTGCTGAAGCCGCGGCCATCCGGGCCGATGTATCCACTTCGGCCGATTGCAAGGCGATGGTCGAGTTCGCCGAGGACCAGTTTGGTCACCTCGACGTACTGTTCAACAATGCCGGCATCTCACACATCGACGATTCCGATGCAATCGATACAGAGGAACACGTCTGGGATCTGACGATGGCCGTCAATCTGCGCGGAGTGTATCTGGGGTGCAGGTACGGAATTCCCGCACTGCGCCGAGCGGGAGGCGGGTCGATCATCAATACGGCGTCATTCGTCGCTGTCGTGGGCGCGGCGACGCCGCAACTCGCTTACACGGCGAGCAAGGGAGGCGTTCTGGCGTTGAGCCGCGAACTGGCCGTGATTCACGCGCGTGAGAATATTCGCGTCAACGCCCTCTGCCCTGGACCTCTGCGTACCGAGTTGCTCATGAAATACCTCGATACCGAGGCCAAACGTCAGCGACGCCTCGTGCACGTGCCAATGGGTCGTTTCGGAGAAGCGCGGGAGATCGCGCAAGCGGTCGTGTTCCTGGCGTCCGATGAATCATCCTTCGTCACTGGGACTTCATTTCTTGTTGATGGCGGCATAACAGCCGCCTACGTCACTCCAGAGTAGAGGGAGACCTCATGAGCTTGTCGGTTCTGACACTGAACCTCTGGCACAACTCGGGCCCCTGGAAGGATCGATCAGAGCTGATTCGGGGCTGGATCGATCGACTGGAACCCGATCTGATCGGGTTCCAGGAAGTGCTGCGCGGAAAGGACGTGGATCTGGCGGCCGAACTGATCGGCGATCGTGCCTATGAACTCGATTTCGTCGACGCGGTTCCCTTCTGGGGAGATCCCGAACTCCGTTTTGGGAACGCGATTGCGAGTCGCTGGCCGATTACCTCGCGAGAGGAGTTGCGACTCCCGGATCGCGGAGACTGGGAAAAGCGTTCCGCTCTGACCGTGAGCATCGACTCACCCCACGGTCCGTTGTGCTTCTCGAACACCCACTTGCACTGGATGTTCCATCACGGCGTCACTCGCGAGCAACAGGTGGTCCGTCTGTGTGACCAGGTGCTTCGCCTGCGCGATCAGAACGGATTCCCCCCGATCATCGTTGGCGACTTCAACGCCGAGCCGGAGTCGGATGAGATCCGCTATATGACCGGTCTTCATTCCATCGATGGTCGCAGTGTTGCCTTTCACGATGCCTGGAAAGTGGCCGGGCAGGGGGATGGGACGACCTGGTCGAATCGCAACACGTATGCGAGCAAGGAACTCGAACCCGATCGCCGCATCGATTACATCTTCACGGGCTTTCCGCTGCGCAACGGCGTAGGCCACCTGGAATCGTGTCGCGTCGTGTGCGATGAACAGGCCGGTAACGTCTGGCCAAGTGATCACTTCGGCGTTTTCGCACGCCTCCGAACCGAGCCGTTCTGAGTCACCGGGTGTCGCCACGGATTGCGCTTGTGCTCGCCTCGCTCGTCTTCTTGTACCTGTTCCCGTACAGCCAGAAACTCAACTATCTGAACGAACGCCCGCGAGTACTGCAGCGGGAGTGGCGAGTGATGAACGGATGGTCGATCGATCCGCTCTTCGGAGGCCTGGCCTTCGCGTCCCTGATCGCGATCGTCGGCGTAACACAGGCATATCCCATGGTGCCTGCGAGCGCGGCCAGTCTTCCCGATGGGGCGCTTCCGATGTTCCAGAGCGGCTACGGCGTCCAGAACCTGGGGAACTGGCTAGGGAACCTCTGCACAGGGAGGCTGCGACTGCGAAGCGCGATGCATCCGCCTGCGCTGCGTCGCGCGACCCTCTGCAGATCTACGGATCTGCGATCGGATCACGCTTCTTGCTCAGGCGGCGACTCCCGCTTCTCGCTCGATTCCTCCCTGTGCGAAGATTCCCTAGGGCTCGGTATGTTCAGTCTGTGGGTGCCGGACGCCTATGTAT
>JAAELY010000385.1 GCA_024226335.1 bacterium | reverse complement strand
CGTCCACGATCGCCGCGACGATCATCGCTTCAGCAGCCAGATCCTTCCGCCGTACATGCGCAAGAGTCCGAAGGTCGCGGAAGTGCTCCCGATCCTGTATCTGCGCGGCCTGTCGACGGGGGATTTCCGCGAAGCGCTTCCCGCATTGCTAGGCGAGAAGGCTTCAGGGCTGTCTCCGGCTTCGATCACTCGCCTGACGGCGGAGTGGCAGGCGGACTACGACGCGTTTCGCAAGCGCGATCTCTCCGCCCAGGAGTTCATCTACGTGTGGGTCGATGGCGTGCACTTCCGCGTGCGTCTCGAGGAAGATCGGTTGTGCACGCTGGTGGTTCTGGGCGTGCGCCGCGACGGCACGAAGGAGCTTTTGGCGGTCGACGACGGCTACCGCGAGAGCTCGGAGAGCTGGAGCTCGGTGCTCCGCGACCTTTCCGCTCGTGGCCTTCGCATGCCGCTGCTGGCGATCGGCGACGGAGCGCTGGGCTTCTGGAAAGCGGTTCGCGACGTGTGGCCAGAGACGAAGGAGCAGCGCTGCTGGGTGCATCGCCTGGCGAACGTGCTCGACAAACTGCCCAAGCGGATCCAGGGCAAAGCAAAGCAGCTACTTTCCGAGATCATGAACGCAGAGACACGCGAAGTCGCGGTCGAAGCGATGGATGTCTTCGACAAGGAGTACGGTGCCAAGTACCCGAAAGCGGTCGCTTCGCTTCGTCGCGACGAAGACAAGTTGCTGACCTTCTACGAGTTTCCAGCTGAGCACTGGCAGCACATCCGCTCGGCGAATGCGATCGAGTCCTCGTTTGCGACGGTGCGATTGCGCACACGTGTCACGAAGGGCGCCGGGTCTCGCACGAAGGCCTTGCTCATGGCCTTCAAGCTGCTCGTGATGGCAGAGAAACGATGGCGCAAGATCAACGCGCCGCAGCTCGCAGAGAAAGTCGCCGACGGAGCTCTGTTCGTCGACGGGATCATTCAGAACGATGACGATGAGAAGGAGCGAAAGGACGCCGCCTGATCAGATCCCGATCCACAACATTTGACAGTTACCCCCCCCGCGTGTGGTAGGCTTGGGAATGCTCTGTGCGCACCGCTGGCTTGTCCGATTTGGGATTGCTTTACTTGCGGCCCTCGTGAGTGCGAGTTCCGCGGGAGCTGGGGGCATCGAGGCGACGTTCATGGCTCGAAGCGTGGAAGTCTTCACCTCTCCCGAACCCGAACCGCCACGTGTCTTCCCGCCCGGGAGGATCTGCGTGTGTATCTCCACCCTTCCGGGTCCGGCGGGACAGTACGATAACGGATTCGAGCCTGTAGACCTGGGGCTGAACGGTGGTGCGATTGCGACGCACGCATCGACCCTGTCCGATTTCCGCCTCACCTCGACCAGCCGCTCGGAAGGCTTCGAGGAAGGTGCCTACGGGGAGGTCGTGATCGTGCTGGACTTCGACCTCGACGCCGCGACTTTCTTCAAGCTCTCCGGACTCTTCACTCGCACCGACGGCGGCCGGTCGAGCATCCAATTCAGCGGACCCGGCCTCGCGATCAGCTGGAAGCTGTCCACGGATGGTTCGCTCCCTTTCGAGCGCTCCGGATTCCTCGAAGCCGGTTCCTACTTTCTGCTGCAGGAGACGGGTGCAGGGTTCCCTGGGGAGTCCAGCGCCGAGTTCTCCCTGGTTCTCCCCGAACCCGGCGCCGCGTCGCTTGCGCTCGTCGCCCTCGCCGCGCTCGTAGCTTGGCGACACCACGTCAGGTCTGGCTGGCGCCCCCGGCAGGAGTCGAACCTACGACCTGCCACTTAGTAGGAGGGATCGGGCGCCGTACTCCGCTTCGTGCGGCGAGAGTTCGCGCGCTTCCTCGAGTGCGGGATCCTGGCGCACGGCTTCGTCCGCGTGCGCTGCACCGCCTGCGGAGCTCCGCGACTCGTCGCCTTCTCGTGCAAGGGCCGTGGCTTCTGCCGCTCCTG
>JAAELY010000384.1 GCA_024226335.1 bacterium | reverse complement strand
GCTTCGCTCCTCAACCCCAATCGCGGGGGTGGGGAGTCCTTTCACGTCCATCTTCTTCCTCTCTGTCATCGGTGTTCACCTTCCACCGCCCTACAGTAATTCCAAGGGGGCCTGGTGTCTCACTGACGTTGGCAGAGAGGGACGACGTCGCTTCGGCGAACCGGAAACGTGTAGGCAACTAGTGCTTCCAAGTAGCCTAATAGGAGATTGAAACGATCCATATCGTAGTGTATTCCGTCCATTTACTTCTTCCCTTTCGCTCCCGGTTCTGTCAGCATAGGTGTAATCACGCGGGACCGGCTTTTTGCTCGGTCACCGCGTTACTTATTGGCCCTTTTCGCCACATAAAGCAGTAGCAACTAGGTCATGGCTAGTGGTTGCCTAGTGGTTGATTAGGAGCAGGCACGATCGGGAATTTTCGCGCGCGGGGACAGGGCCTTGCGACGTGAGCTGTGTTTCGACCGATGGAGGGAGATGTCGTGGTTACGAATCGAGTAGTTGGCGCTTGTGCGGCGCTGATCCTGGGTGTGGGCTTTCTGGCCCCACAGGCAGCCCAGGCAGCACCGGACTTCGAGCATGTAGTCATCGTTCCGCAAGCGGACGGTGCATTTTCGGCGACAAAAACGGCCAGGGTATATCTGGACAACAACCCAGAAGACCCGTTTCCGGGCGATGGTGAAGTTACCTACGTATACAGCCTGCTAAACGATGCGGGCAGCTTCGTCGCTCTGAATTCGTTCTTGATCAACATCATGGCGTCTTGCCCGATCACCGGCATGGGGTACTTCCCGGGCACGGGCGATCACGATCCGGACGCTCCCGGTGGCGAGTTCTTCCCACCCGCCGATCCGAACGGCACGGTGCGCTGGAATTTCAATCCTCCCGGCGGCATCTCCCCCGGACAGAGCAGTTCCGAGATGTACGTCACCTCGGCTTGCGCACCGGGTACCGGTACGGACACGATCATCTCCGTCGGTGGTGAGTTCGGCTTCGACGCGAGCAGCCCCTGCCTCGGACCGATGGTCATGGCGTCCTGCGATCTGGAACTCGAGAAGTCCTGCGCAGTCGATCAGCCGCCCACCGGTGGTCAGAACGACTGCCAGGGTGCGGTCAAGAAGATGGTCTTCGAGTACACGGGAGACGCGTGCTCGGCCACGACCAACTATCAGAACGGAAAACTCGAGTGCACCGGTGATCCGGCGCACGCGCAGCCGGTCAAGGTCAAGGAGTTCCTCTCCAACATCCGGACGGCTCCGCACGGTGAGGTTCTGGAGATTGGCGATCGCGTGCGCATGCGAGCGGTCTCGGGCGAATTTCCGACCAATACCCCGCTTTGGATCAAGCAACACGACGCTCCGATCCAGGATCTGATCATCCACACGTCCTGCTCCGAGCAGCTCAATGTGGGCGATCAGTTCGGCGCGCTCAAACTCGTGAAGTTGAACTCGACTCACGGCGGCCTCGTGAAAAACTCGACACCGCCGGCGCCGACGGATCCGAATTCCGGTTCGAACAATGCCTGCGAGGTTGCAGGGGCTCCGCTCGGTACGGAGTGCGGGTGCCGGCCGACGACGATGGCGATTCGCTACGTCGGCGGTGACTGCAGCGAAACCACCAACGATCAGTTGGGTACGCTGGTCTGTAACGGTGATGCGGGGACGACCCAGCCGGTACGCGTCGTCCTGGAGGACGGCTCGGCCAACACCTACCTCGATACGGGTGTACCTGCGGATACCAGCCTGGGTGACATTCTCGAGGCTTCCGCAGTGCTGGCCGGCGAGTCGAAGTTCGCGACGAATAGCATCGTGAGAATTCTGGATTCGATGGGAACTCAGCTCCAGGAGATCGAAATCCACACTTCGTGCTCCAAGCCGCTCGCGATCGGTGATCGCTTCGGTGCCGTGCAGATCGTGGGTTTCGACGACATCTCCTTCGGGGACGACGTCCACTACACGTACGAAGTCACCAACCCGAATCTGGACGAGGTCACCAACGTCACGATTACCGATGACAAGATCAGCAATATCGTCTGCCCGGCGCTTTCGATTCCGGCCGGTGAGACGATGACCTGTACCGCTGACCAGTTCATCAGTATGGACACGATGAACATGGCCGAGGTGCATGCCGAGACGGTCGGAGGCACCGTGTGCGATCCGGCATTCTCGGGCGCCAATGTCACGATCACCGAGATCGACGTGAACCCGACCAAGAAGAAGAAGAAGAAGACCAAGTCCAAGAAGAAGACCAAGAAGAAGGTCTCCAAGCATCGCCACAACTGGCAGCACAGCCACGGGAAGAGCCACGGCCCGCACGAGGGCTGCGGAGGCTGGTAAACAAGCAGCTTCTTCTGACCGATGATTGAGTGAAGCGCCGGGGTTCGCAACGCGGGCCCCGGCGTTTTGCGTTCTGGCCCGGAGGAAACTCGTTTCAATCCCGCATTTCTGCTATGACGGCTTCGTCCAGTCGTTCGGAAAGTGGCGGGCATGGGTTCCAGTCCGCAGGAGTGCCGATTTGGAAATCGAGTATCGTCCGAAGACACTGCAGCGGATCCTGGTTCGCACCATTTTGTTTCTGACGATCTGCGGGCTCATGGCCGAGATCGCCGACGAAGGGCTGCACCTGTCCGATACCTATGGCCTACAGGACTTCTTCAGCCTGAGCGACGAAGGCAATCTGCCCACGTGGTTCTCATCCCTGGTCCTGTTCTCCTGCGGCATCACACTGGCGCTGATCGCAATGGGCAAACGGCAGGCGAACGCTCGGTACGTCGCCCATTGGTGGGTGCTTTGTGCCGCGTTCCTGTACATCTCGCTCGACGAGTTCGTGACGCTTCACGAGGACCTCAACGCTCTGTTCCGCTTCGACGCGAGTTTCTTGTACTTCGGCTGGGTGATCCCCGCAGGTGCCATCGTGGCGGCCTTCGGCTTGAGCTACCTGGGCTTTCTGGGCCATCTCCCGGTCAGAACCCGCACCCGCTTCATCCAGGCGGGCGCTCTCTTCGTGGGCGGGGCGCTCGGGGTCGAACTGATTCTGGGGTACTGGACCGACCGCGCCGGTGATCAGAATCTGGTTTACGGGCTGATCGATCTGGTGGAAGAGTCGATGGAAATGATGGGATCGAGTCTGTTCTTCTACACCCTGGTCGGGGTGCTGGCGGAGCCGACCGGAACAGTCTCGATCTCGATCTCGAACGCACGCTCTGAACCGGATTCCGAATGAGATTTTCCCGGACACGCCCAGGCCTTCGTTGGCTTCTGGCGCTCGCGACCGGCGCCCTGCTGTCCGCCTGCAGTGAGACGGACATCGCCAAGATCAGCGCCCATATGTTCGATCCGGCGGCTCAGACCCAACTGGCCATGATGTACATGATCGGGGACGGTGTGGAGCGCGACGTCGACGAAGCCCGGCGCTGGTACCGCAAGGCCGCCGAGGTTCACCATCCAGAGGCCCTCTTCGGGTTGGCGGAGATCTACTCGAACGGCACCGGTGTCGAGAAGGATCCCGGCGAGGCCATGCACCTCTATCTCCTGGCGGCCGGGCAGGGCCATCCGCGGGCTCAGTACCAGTACGGAATCGGATTGCTCGATGGCGTGGGTGCCGAAGTCGATCTGATTCAGGCTCATAAATGGCTGAATCTCTCTGCGGTTTCGGGGATTGATGCGGGATTCGAGGCGCTCAGGCGGGTGGAGAGCTTGCTCGCACCGGGCCAGATTGCGAAGGCGCGCGAACTGGCCCGTGAGTTCAATCGCGAGAGGAACGGCTGACACGCCGCTATACTCGGCGGCGCGTCATGACGCGGGATGAAGTCGAACACCACTGGCTGGAACAACTGCTTCCGCTCTGGCGGGATTGCGGTTTCGATCGCGAACACGGCGGATTCGTCAATCGCCTGACCTCGGAGCGGACTCCGACCGCCGATCCCTTCAAGCGTCTGCTCGTTCAGTGCCGTCAGATCTGGACGTTCAGCAGCGCCGCACAACGGGGTGCCGGTGATTGGGCGCTCGACCTGGCGAACGCGGGGCGTGATTTTCTGAAGACCCGTCTCTTCGACGCGGACCACGGTGGCTACTTTCTGACCTGCACACTCGAGGGGGAACCGCTCGACAGACGGAAGGATCTGTACGGGCATGGCTTCGTGATTCTGGCATTCGCCGAACTGTATCGGGCGAGCGGAGATGCCGGCGCGCTCGCGGATGCAAACGACGCCCTGGAAATCGTACAGGCCAGGCTGCGGGACCCCGTGCACGGTGGATTTTTCGAAGCGGCCGAAGCGAACTGGAGCGTGTTGCAGGCGACCCGCAGACAGAATCCCCATATGCATCTCTTCGAGGCAGTGCTCGCATTGCACGATGCGCGCCCCGATGCCGCGGTTCTCGAGCAAGCGACAGCTCTACTGGGTCTTCTGGAACGTGCGTTCTTCGACGAAGCAACCGGCAGTCTCTGCGAGTATTTCGACGAAACCTGGAAGCCCCAACCTGGCGTCGAGGGGCGACTCGTCGAACCCGGTCACCACTTCGAGTGGGTGTACCTGCTGCATAGCTACGCTCGCCGCGTCAAGCAGGCAACGAGTACAGCCGCCGACCGTCTGTTCGAGTTCGCCAGCGAGAACGGTGTGGACAGCGATGGCGGTGTCTTCGACAGGATCGATTGTACGGGCAAGCTGTTGCTCGACACGAAGCGGCTCTGGCCACAGACCGAATACGTCCGCGCATTGGTCGCTCGCGCAGAACACTCCAAGAGCGATTCGGCTCGCGACGCAGCACAGGACGCACTCGAAACCGTGATGCACCGCTACGTCGATCCGCGTTGCGGTGGCTGGTACGAGCAACTCGATTGCACCGGCGCTCCCATTTCAGACTCGATGAACGCAACCAGCGTCTACCACGTGACCGGAGCGCTGATCGCCGTCCTCGATCTCATGGATGCGGGCTAGGGAAGGAAGAGGTTCGGATTTGCCAGTTTCTGTGGCAGGTACTCGTCGATCACGTAGTTGAGTCCCCACTTGGCCAGGGCCTGCTGCTCGGCGCGTACGCCCATCTTGATCAGCTGCTCCAGGGCTTTGCGCCACTTGATCTGGCTCTTGAAGAACGGATCGTTCTTCAAGGCGTCCTTCGCGCGTTTTACGTCGACGTCTTTGAGCGGATGGGTCGGTAGCTCGTAGTCGATGATGTCCTGAGGCGTGACACCGAGAAACTGGGCTCTTGGGACGCAGAAGAACTTGTTGATATGCGCGGCTGATCCCGATCCCACCTTGATGGTGCGATAGATGTTCGCAATGCCGTAGGGATCGCAGTCGACGAAGGCGTACACGGGCAGGTCCTGCTCGTCGGAGAGTCGCCGAACGAAGCGACGCACCGCGCGCGTGGGCACGCCACCCATTTCCACCAGGATGCAATTGCTCGATTCCCAGAATCGGTGCGATTGCAGGCGCTGGAACATTCCGCCGGTCTCGATCAGGAGTACAAATTCCGCCGTCGTTTCGAAATCCAGTTGCTCGACGGACGATGGCACCGAGTAGGCCCCGGTGCCAAACGACGTGCAGTCAATGCGAGAGACCCGTCCCGTCGAGTCTTCGTCGATGACCGTCAATGGTCCCGAGACCGAGCCGCCGTGCTCTTCGGGATAGAAGCGCAGTTGTTCGCGGGCGATCTGGTCGACGGAGAACAACGCTTCGATATCGTCCATGGTCGCGTCGGACTCGATCTGTTCGTCGAACTTGGCCTCTTCCCAGTTCTTGGAGATGTAGTAGGCCTCTCGCTTGGTGGCGAAGTCGTTGTTTCCGACCAACTCCTTCGAGAGCGCCATCATGCGTAAGGTCTGGGCGAAACCTTTGACCGTGTTGACCGAAAGGGTTCGTACCTTTTTCTGCTTGCCGATCTCGAGGAATCCGCGCTTCTCGTTGTACGAAACGTTCGATAGCGCGCGCACCGGCAAGGAGAGATCGGGCTTGCCGCGTTTGAGAATCGTGGAGTGCAGGCCCTTTGCAGTCGATGTGATTCGCTCCATGGTCTGCTCGTCGGTCGCGTGGACGCGCTCTTCGATCTTGCGTCCGGTCGACTTGCGTGGCGCCTTCTTGCGGGTGGTCGCCTTCTTCGCCGTCACCTTCTTTCTGACGATCTTCTTCCGAGAAGTCTTCTTGCGCGCCGCCATCAGAGTTTCCTGCTCTTTTCGAGAACGTCGGTCAGCGTTGCGACCGTGTTCTCGCGCACCTTGTCGTCGAACCCCAGGATTTCCTGCAGGGCCAGGGCGACGTGCGGAATATACTTCTGGATGTAGCTGCGCTTCTTCAACTCATCGGCTTCCCTGCGCCTTCGGCGTACGTGAGTCGATAGTCGGCGACCGCAGTCCTGTAGCGCGAGCTTGATCTCCTTGATGATTTCCGGGTAGTGCGCGATCGCCTCCTTCGACTCGGAGGTGAACGGAACCCATACGCTCGCAATATGCACCATGACGACCATCGGGCCGACGGGTAGTCCGCCGCGCGGCTGTTGTAGGCCGTACTTTTTCCAGTCCGTCGTGGTAACGGCGCGATTGATTGCGCACGCTCCTTGTTGGTACTGCAGAGGAACGCGATTCGCGTAGCGATAACACAGAGCCTGATCGTCGCCGGAGAGATTGCCACCGTAGACCAGCGCGGCTTCGATCAGAAACGGATTGCCGCGATAGACTGCGGGGCGGCGCGTGATCGCGGTAGAGAATTCCCCGGGATGAATCGAATCCAGGGCTTTCTGCAGCAGGTCTTCACCGATCGGTGCGATGCAGTCCGTCGGTGGAGACATGATCTTGGTTTTGCCGATGCCCTTGTGCAGGCTCTCGGCTTCGTTGCGGTTCATCTCTCTCGGCTTGCGCGTTGGTTTGATCCCGGCGTTCTTGCAGATCTCCTGGGCCGTGCGACTCGAAACTCGCGAAAACTCGCTGGCCAGGAAGCCCGTGAGGTTGCGCGACTTGGACTCGCGCAGGAACTGCATCAGCACGCCGAGTTCCACCCCGTAGGGATGCGGCTGGATTTCTGCAGTCTCGGGTGGAAGGTCCTTGGTGACGCGATCATAGACGATGCACTCTTCGTCCTTGTCGCGGCCCGGTGGAAGATAGGTGAGCTTGGCATGGGGATTTGCAAGCGAGATCTGACGAATGTAGTTGTCGACCGAATGCTGGCCTTTGCGGTACGCGGCTTCGAGTTCGATCTCGACACTCGTACCGTGCGGTGCTTCCCAGTCGACGATTTCTTCCTTCTTGATCGCCGCCTGGTTTTTCTGCGTGTCGATTGCGATCACGAAACGCATGGCGTCTTTTTTCTTGCCCGTGCGCGAGATGACCTTGAGCGGATGCCCGGTGGTGAGTAGCCCGTACATGCCGGCGGCCGATACGCCGATGCCCTGCTGGCCACGGCTCATCTTCAATCGGTGGAACTTCGAGCCGTACAGGAGCTTGCCGAAGACCAACGGAATGTTTTTTGCGGGAATTCCGGGCCCGTTGTCGGTACATGTGACGCGGAAACGGTCTTCTGCGAGTTGATCGATGCGAATCTCGACGTCGGCCGGAATGCGAGCTTCGTCCGCGGCGTCGAGTGAGTTGTCGACCAGTTCCTTGATCGTGGTCAGAAGCGCCTTGCTCGGGTTGTCGAAGCCCAGCAGGTGTCGGTTCTTCGCGAAAAACTCCGAGACCGAGATCTCGCGCTGTTTGCGCGCGAGGGCTTCGCCCGAGGTCTGGGTTTCGCTGGAACTCTTTCGCGCATGCTTCTTCGCCGGGGCGCGACCCTGGGTCGGCTTGCGTTTCGCGCTCTTTCCCGCGCTCTTCTTGCGCTTTACGCCTTTGGCCGCGCGTCCTCCCGAAGCGGCAGCGCTACTCGATCGCGCCGCGGCCTGGAAGCCAAAACTCTGCTGACGGTCCGACATAGACCCGCCCCCCCCCCCATCAAATCCGCTGGAGGTTAGCCCGTCGACGAAGGCCGTGCCTTCACCCAGAGGTCAACCTGTTTCGATCTCGGCCCTACGCCGCGAAAACGAATCGCATCAACCCGAATTGCATCAACCGACGCGGACGTCCGCTCCCCGGAAGTTTCCCACCAGCGTGACTCTTCCGGAGTTGATCAGGCGTTTGACCGTCGAAACGACCTCGTCTTCGTCAGAAGTGGCCTCGCAAACCGCATTGACCAGGTCGAGTAGGGTCAGGACCTCAGGGTATTCGAAGTGGCCCTTTTCGAGTTCCATGTGTCGATGCGCGATCTGTGGGGTCATGATCAGCCCTTCTTCCTTGCAGTTGCCGGTGTCCATCAAGTCATGACAAAGCATTCCCCGTGCCAATTCGACGGGTTTCTTTGAAAATTCGTAAGTAGTTGATTTGGAAGGGTAAAATCCGAGATGTCCCAGCTGTGTTGCGCTTCGATGTTGCCGGTGGGCGTCATTCTCGTGACGGGCTCGTCAACTCTCCGACTCCTTGGACACAGCCTGCAAAGGCCGTCCATCGGGGACGTCTTTTCAGGTCTGCTGGGAAGCCGCACGCAGCCATGAAGCCCGGCTGCGTCGGTCTCTTGTGCGCGCTGTGAACCGATCCCAGAGAGTCGAGCTCGACCGCCCCCACGACGGCTGAGCTCTCTCTGGTGATCCCTCCGGTGCCCCCCCAGGCAAACCGGATGAACACCGCGCGAAACAAAGGAAGTTCCTCTCCGACCCGGATACCCTGCGACCCCCCGCTGGCATCCGGAACCCTAGACGCGCGACGATCCGCGGATGTTCACTCGCCTGCCTTGTTCCAGCGATATCCCCGCAGGGCACTGCATACATGTGCAAGTCGGAGGGGCGAAGCCTTCCTGCTCGTACCCGACAGGCAGGTTGCGCAGGCGGATGCATCGCGCTTCGCAGCCGCAGCCTCCCTGTGCAGAGATTCCCTAGCCCAGCAACGCGTCAGGTCTCGGCAGGCAGGGGAGGGGAAGTTGCGCAAGAGTGAAAACCCGCCACTGACGAGCCACCCGCTAGAAACTGTCCTTCAGGCGGCGCACTGCAGCCAGAATACTGACGGGATCATCCGCCGTTCCGGGTGCCGCCTTCATGACGCTGGCTTTCAGTTCGGGTGAGTCCACGCGCATGAAGGGATTGGTCTGACGTTCTTCGCCGATCGTCGAAGGCACGGTCATCTCGGCTTCGGTTGCATTGTGCCAGTCGCTCTCGGCCCTGGCGCGTTGCTTCCCAACCCAGGCCATCTTCTCCTTCAGCGCTGCGTTGTCTGGCTCGAGCGATTGGGCGAAGCGCAGATTGCTCTCGGTGTACTCGTGGCCGCAGTACACCTTGGTGTCGTCGGGCAGGCGCGCCAGCTTCACGTTCAGCGCCTCGTGCATCATCTGTGCATCGCCCTCGAAGAGGCGCCCACAGCCACCGACAAAAAGCATATCGCCGCTGAAGACGGCACCGTCGAAAACGAAGGCGATATGTCCGCTTGTGTGGGCCGGGATGAACACGACCTCGGCCTCGAGATCGCCAACCTGGATCGTGTCGCCCTCTTCGAGTCCGTCGCTAAAGCCGGGAATCCGATCGCGATCCGATGAGTGTCCCAGGACGGGGGCGTCGTAACGCTTGGCGAGTTCCGGATGCGCAGCGCAGTGATCACCGTGGTGATGGGTCGTCAGGATTTTCGTGAGCCGAACGCCCAGCGCCTCGATGCGCTCGATGACGGGACTGGCCTCAGCTGCGTCGACGACTGCAGCTTCCGATGTTGCCTCGTCGATGATCAGAAACGTGTAGTTGTCCGACAGCGTCGGGATTCGCTCGACTCGCATGACCAGGCCCTCCTGGCGCATATCCTAGCAGTCCCCGATGGTCAGCAGTCTTCGGCACCCAGCCTGTAGTTCTCACCACGCACCGCCGGAGCAATGCGGCTCAGGCTCCTAGGGAACCTCTGCACAGGGAGGCTGCGGCTGCGAAGCGCGATGCATCCGCCTGCGCTGCGTCGCGCGACCCTCTGCAGATCTACGGATCTGCGATCGGATCACCCTTCTTGCTCAGGCGGCGACTCCCGCTTCTCGCT
>JAAELY010000383.1 GCA_024226335.1 bacterium | reverse complement strand
CCCTGCGCCTGTCGCGAGAGCCCGACCCGCGAGTCCCCGCGACGCTGCGCGAGCGCGTCTGGTCATCGCCGATCTGGATCGACGCCTCGTAGTGGAACCGGGGCAAGTACCCGGTCTGACCTGCCCCCAGTGGCGGGACCGTCTTCTATGATGGCCCCGGCGAGGGCCCATCACCCAGGCAGTCCCCGTCCGACATAACACCCATACTCGGAGGTTCGCCGAAAACCCCATGTCCACACAAGAAACCGACTCGGACGACGCAAGCCAGGCGCTCAAAAGGAAGCTCCTCGACTTCGCCGCCGACTTTCCGTTCTTCAACCACATGGGCCTCGAGGTCGAGGACATCGGCCCGGGCTTCGCGCGCGTGAGCGTCGAGCTGGTCGACCACCTGCAGAACCCGAACGGGCAGATGCACGGCGGCGTGATTGCCACGCTCGTCGACATGAGCATCACCCAGGCCATGCTCATGACCGACACGTATCAGCGGGTGCGTGAGACCCGCGGCCTCATGACCAACGTGGATCTCCGCATGAAGTACTTGCGCGCCGTTGGCGCCGGCCGGGCGACCGTCGAATCGCGGATCGTGCACGAGGGCCGGCGTGTCGTGCACGCGGCAAGCACGGTCACCGACGACCGCGGCAAGACCGTGGCCCTCGGCGACGCGACGCTCATGATCGTGCTCGGCGAGGGATCGCCTAACGAAACGAAAGAGAAGGCGAAGGCACAGAAGAAGGACGAGGCATGAGCCCAGTGGCCGCGCCTGCCTCCTCAGAAGAAAAACTCTCGACGTCTATCTGCAGAACTGTGTTTCGAAACGAAAACTGGAATAGGGGAACCTGGCAATGGCTATCAGAAATGTCTTCGAGCATGTAAAAGAGCTTGCTTCATCAATGGAGAATATGAGGTTGAAGAGCTGAAGCGTGAACTAGCTGAAAATGAAGATCTTGTGCTGCTCGATATTCGGGAAATCCAGGAGCTGGTTGACAAAGGAACGATCCCAGGCGCAAAGCATGCGCCGCGCGGCATGCTGGAATTCTGGGCTTCGCCAGCAAGTCCCTACGCAAGGGATTATTTTG
>JAAELY010000382.1 GCA_024226335.1 bacterium | reverse complement strand
AGCGCGTGGAACTCCGGTTTGGCGCCCTCCCCCGCGCATGTGAACACGCCATCGAAGACGAGTGTATGGAAGTGCACGTTCAGGTTCAGTGCGGAGCCGAAACGCTGGATGAAAGTGACCGCGCCAGTCTGGCCTTGCGTCGGGTTCTGCTCCGTGAGAGTGGGTCGAAATCCGCGATGATGAGATCCGGCGCATCGTCCACGGCGGAGGTATCGACAACGTCGTCGCGGAGGTCAACGACCAGGACGATGTCTACCCGTTGCAGACCGACGGGCGCGGGAATGTAGTCCGGGTCGCGGACGTGAACGCGGCCGAACCGCCACCTCCACCTCCCTCGGTGATCACCCAAAAGCGGCCATTCATGATCACCTGAAAAGCGGCCATTAATCCGGAGTCGTCCGGGACATTGACCTCGTCGAGGGCATCTAGCCTTCACGTCATGGCAAATGTCTTGGACCTAGGAAAACAGCTGCAAATACTGGCACTTGGACGTCTCGGCTGGTCGCTTCGGCGAATCGAGCAGGAGACGGGCATCCGTCGCGAGACGGT
>JAAELY010000381.1 GCA_024226335.1 bacterium | reverse complement strand
TGATCGGGCCGACCCTGCGTGGATTACATCGACTCGGCGGGAGCGGTTCGATCCATGGGATCGAGAACGAGATTGTCTCCGATCTTGGTCTTTCGGAGGAACTCGCAAACTTTTCTCACGGCAAGGGGAGCCAAACCGAAGTAGGTTACCGCGCAGCCTGGGCGCGGACTGCGCTAAAGCATGCTAAGTTTATTGAGAACTCCGACCGCGGCGTATGGGTCCTGACTGCAACTGGCGCCAAAAAAGTCAAAGAAGCAGACTCCAACAAGCTAGTGCGCAGAGTATTGAAGATGGCGCGTCTAGTTCCAAAGCTTCGGCGCCTGGATAGGGAAATTGCAGAGCTTAAAGAAGGACAGGCCGAAGAAGACAGCGTGGAGGAGCTGGATTGGCGCGATCGACTTCTTGAAGTGCTCCTGAAGATGGACCCTATCGCGTTTGAACGACTTTGCCAGAGGTTGTTGCGCGAGTCGGGATTTCTTGAAGTTGAAGTCACCAGACGCTCGGGCGATGGTGGCATTGATGGCCACGGCACGATTCGGATCGGTGGCCTCATAAGCTTCAACGTTCTATTTCAAAGCGCAGGGATAGAGGTGCCATCCAAATCGGATACCGCGCTTCGTGCTCTTGAGATCGGGCAGATCGCGAGGTGATTTGGCTCTCCTTGAGACCTATTGGAACGCCGGCGAGGGAGGTTCATGAGTCTTCGGGCTGATCGAGACGTCGAGTCTCGTTTTCTGCGTGGAACTTCTCTCGATGGTGAGGGCGCCAGACACAGCTTTCCTGTGAAGTGCGAACCGCAGAGATTCACACTTGAGTTTCGACTCTCAAGCTACCGCGGGGAGACGGCTTAGATTGTCGCTGCGGCCAGCAATGCGAAGTGGCGCGAGCCGCCGGCGTCGGCCAGGGGGTCGAGCTCTTCGCCAACGCTGACGAATCCGAGGCTCGGTCGAAAGCTCCCCTTGGGGAAGTTCGCCGCGGCGGCGTTGCCTAGCCTCAGGGTTACCGAGGCTTCGCGAAACATGTCGACGAAGGCGCGCAGCGCCTGGCGAAAACGCTTGCGCATGTCCTTACTTGCGGTGTGACACCGCGGTTTCGGCGACGGCCGGAAACCCACTGGTCGCCCGAGCGGATTCTGGTGGCGAATTCTGTCCATGCCAACGGGCTCGGTGTCGAGCTCTTCACGGAGCTTGGTGGCGGCGGCTTCGATCTCGGAGACCATCTGGGCGACGCGCTTGCGGATCTCCGCTGTCGGCAGGTTCTGCCAACAGGGCAACGGCGCGAGCTTGAGCTGGTAGGGCGTCATGAACGCGCTGCGATCAACTCTCTCGACCGGCGTGCCCCGGCGGTCCGCCTTGCGCTCGGCCTGGCGATTGGCCTCGTACTCGATGGCGCGGTCGTACCACATGCCGGTCATCGGCGTGCCGTCGATCAGTGCCTCGGCGCTGTGCAGTCCTTCCCAGTCTCCGATGCGAGCCACGAGATTCTCCTTGATGGTGTTGGAGAGCACGTACCGCAAGCGTTCGATCAACGCTTCAGGCTCGGGAGAGATCGGGATGTGGTGGAAACGATCGGTCCAGACGGGGCCACTCCAATCGTCCAGGAGGTGATTCGTTTCGCGAGCCAGGTTGCCGTTTACGTATTCCATAAAGTCGGCGAGTTCGTCCACGTCCTCCGGTGTTAGGATCAGGTGATAATGATTGCTGGCCGCGACCGCAGCGTGAATCTTTACCGGGTATTTCTCCTGGGCTCGGGCGAGGATGCCCACCATGACGCGGGCAAAGTGAGAGGTGGCGGGCAGGAGATAGAAGCCGCAGATGGTCCGGGTGGTGACTTCGACGCTCCAACCAGGTGGCAGGTAGCGAGGGTCTCGAGGCATGGCGGTTCCTCCCAGGTCGCGCCAGAGGCGCACCTGTGCAATGGCTGGCGCCGCGGCGGATGGCATGAGGAACCCGCGGCCACACGCCGTGGATCGACCGTCACGCGCTGCGCCAACCGGTGTCGGTCGGCGAGCGGCACCGGAGAACTCCGTGCGGGCTAACGCCGACTACACCCTTTGTAGAACGTAAAAGGGGCTCCAATTCTGGCGCAGGTGCTGGCGATCAGAGAAGATGGCTAATACCCTCCCCGGCACCCGTGCAGCCAGAGCGACGATCGTTGCCGAAGACACGGCCCTCGTCTTGCTGCCATCGCCTCCGTGACCGAAGTGGGTGGAACCTGATCTGGATCTGGGATCTGGCGCGAGATCCAGGGCATGAAATACCACGAGATCGCCGGCGTGCTCGGCGTACCGCTCAACACCGTGCGGGTCTATCTCCACCGCGGCCGGGCCCGGTTGCGGCAACAGCTGAAAGAGGTCTACGGACATGCCGAGACGGT
>JAAELY010000380.1 GCA_024226335.1 bacterium | reverse complement strand
GCTCGGCGGCTACGTCAGCGACAGATTCGTAAGGAAAGGCGGGCTGCGAGGCCGAGTCCACTGGCTGTTCATCGCCTTGCTGATCGAGGGTGTCGCGCTGATCTTTTTCTCTCAGATGCGCGTGATCGCCCTGGCGATTCCGATGATGATCGTCTTCAGCCTGTTCGTGCAGATGTCCGAGGGCGCGACGTTCTCGATCGTTCCGTTCATCAACAAGAGAGCACTGGGAGCCGTCGCAGGCATCGTGGGTGCAGGTGGAAACATGGGCGCGGTTGGCGCGGGCTTCCTCTTCCGCTCGGAGAATCTCACCTACCCGCAGGCTTTGCTGATCCTCGGTTTTCTCGTTGCCGGGTGTTCGATCCTCACCGTCCTGGTCCGCTTCAAGGCCGAAGACGAAGAAGTGGCCGCAAAGGAATACGCGCTGGCGATGGAGCGGCGCAAGGTCGCAATGGCCGGCCGTGCGCCACTGAGCGATCTCATTCCCGGTCTCAAACACGTACGGCCGATGGACGCCCTGCGCATTTACCTCGGGATCGCCCTGGTGATCAAGGGCGTGTACTTCATCGCCAACATGTCCGACCTGGAACAGACGCTCGGCGCGGGCCTGGGCCAGGGGCAGACGATGATCGCCTGGTCCGTGGTCTTCGCACACGTAATCGGAGGGGCGAGCCTCGCACTCGGCTTCGTGTCACGAGTGGCGGCCGGGGCGAACGCCGTCATTCTCGCCGGGGCGGTGGTCGTTCACCTCGTTGGAACCGCGGACAGCAGCCTGCTCGGCGGAAACCTGAGCTTCCAGTTCACCTTCTTCGTATTCTTCTCGCTGCTGTTGCTGG
>JAAELY010000379.1 GCA_024226335.1 bacterium | reverse complement strand
GCAGCGCATCTCCATCCACGCATAGCGGACCGTCTTGCTCCTGCCCAAACGGCTCAGCCGAAACGCCCCGGTCACGGACTCGGTGCCGTTAGCGCAGCGGGAGAGCGCGGAGAGATAGACCGGCCGGTCCGCCACGTGGACATGTTCGAAAAGCCCGTCGCCTAGAACCTTCCGGACAGGGACGCCGAGCGGTACGCCTGCGGCGCGCGAAGCGAAGACGACCCGCCCCTTCTCATCGTGACGCGCAATCATGTCGTCTGCGTTCTCGGCCAGCAGCCGATAGTCCTCCGGACGAGCCGCGCTAACCGACACGAGCGAACGAAAATAGGCGACGAGCCCGCGACACTCTCTCTGCTCAACACACGCTTCTCGGAGCGGCTCGCAGCGGCTACGTCCCAAGACTGTATTTGAGGAGATTACTCGCCGGCCGGCTTAAGGAATGCATAACAGCCTGTTGACGAAGTCTGCGCCGGCTGATTCGATGTGAATACGTAGCTTCACATGAGGTTCCTACAATGTCGATGAAACGAGAGGGCGGGGTTCAGGGAGCGCTGATGGTAAACGTG
>JAAELY010000378.1 GCA_024226335.1 bacterium | reverse complement strand
CCGGCGATCAGGGCACGGCCGATGCGGGTCTCGAGGTGGTGCTGGAGGTAGCGCTTGAGGGGGCGGGCGCCGTAGACGGGATCGTAGCCTTCGCGGGCGATGTATTCGCGGGCTGGCTCGGAGAGCTCGAGCTTGATGCCGCGCTCGGCGAGGCGGTGGCTGAGGTCCCGGGTCAGGAGGCCGACGATCTGCTGGATCTCGGACAGCAAGAGGGGCTTGAAGAGCACGATGTCGTCGACCCGGTTGAGGAACTCGGGGCGAAACTGCATGCGCATCTCGCGGGTGACCGCCTCGCGGGCCGCTTCGGTGATCTCGCCGCGGTCGGTGACGCCCTCGAGCAAGTGCGGCGAGCCGACGTTGGAGGTCATGATGATCACGGTGTTCTTGAAGTCGACGGTGCGCCCCTGGGCGTCGGTGGCCCGGCCGTCGTCGAGGATCTGGAGCAGGACGTTGAACACGTCGTGGTGGGCCTTCTCGATCTCGTCGAAGAGGATCACCGAGTAGGGCTTGCGGCGCACGGCCTCGGTGAGCTGGCCGCCCTCGTCGTAGCCGATGTAGCCCGGCGGCGCGCCGATCAGGCGCGATACGGTGTGCCTCTCCATGTACTCCGACATGTCGATGCGCACCATGTTGTCCTCGGAGTCGAAGAGGGCCTCGGCCAGGGTCTTGCCGAGCTCGGTCTTGCCGACGCCGGTGGGGCCGAGGAAGATGAAGGAGCCGATCGGCCGCCGCGGGTCTTTGATCCCGGAGCGAGCGCGGATGACCGCGTCGGCGACCAGCTGGACGGCCTCGTCCTGGCCGACGATCCGGCGATGGAGGATCTCGTCGAGGCGCAGGAGCTTGTCGCGCTCGCCCTCGACCAGCCGGGTGACGGGGATGCCGGTCCACTTCGAGACGATGTCAGCGATCTCGTTCTCGGTAACCTCCTCTCGCAGCAGGCGGCCTTCGGTCTGCTCTTGAGCCTTCTGCTCCTCCTCGGCGAGCTGCTGCTCGAGCTGGGTGAGCTGGCCGTACTTGAGCTGGGCGGCGCGGTTGAGATCGTACTCGCGCTCGGCGACCTCGATCTGCTGGCGCACTCTCTCGATCTCCTCGCGCAGCTTGCCCAGGCGATCGATCGCCGCCTTCTCGCTCTCCAATTGGGCGTTCGATATGAGAGCGTGACGGCACGAGCCGCGATACGATTGACGCTCAGGACAAGCGACTGCCAAGGTACCCACACATGAAAGCTACGCTCAGCGATCGGATCGGCCACGCTCACGCGGCGACGCCAGGTCTCTACTTCCTCTGGTGTTGGCGGTCAGGACGTCCGGTTGCTGCGGGATCGGAGCCCTCCGAGACTTGGGGCCTTGCGCCATCTGAACTCCTTTTCGGTTGAGGAAACGGCGATGTCGTGGGAACCGGGTGGCTACGCGGATCGACTGGGAGGCCGCTACGAGGATCGCTGGGCGGTTCGACAGCTCCTGCTCGTACTAGCAGAGGAGGTCCAGTCGGTAACGATCTCGCCAGTGGGGCCCGACGAGCAGGGTGTCGATCTCTTGGCGACGTTGCCCGACGGCGTACGGGAGGCCCACCAGTGCAAGGGGGAGAACCGTGATAGCCCAAAGTGGACCATGGCCGACCTGGCAAACCGCGGCGTTCTGCGTAACCTACGCTTCCAGCTCGAGCGGTCACCCCAGCACCGGTTCCGATTCGTTTCGGCTCTTCCTGCCATCGAGCTCAAAGAGCTGACGCGCAGCGCACGGGACTCGAGAGATGCCGAGTCGTTCTATCACCACCAGATTCGATTCAGGTAGGTCCCGACCGCAAGCCGCAGGCGTTTAAGCGTCTCTGCCATGCCGTGGATATGGATCCTTCCCGAAAGGAAGATCGGCAGCGAGTACACGATCTCCTGATGCGCTCCGATACCCACCTCTTCGCTGACGACCTGGAAACGAATCGCGACATGAGGAGTCAGGCGCGCTCCTGGATCGCGGGCGACCCAGGGACCGCCCTGAGCGTCCTGATGGATCTCGCCCGCGGAAGACTGCGCAAGCCGATCTACGTCGACGACATCGTTCGGCATCTGCGAGCGAACGGGCTCCAGGCCCGTAACCTGGCTCGGGACGAGCGCCTGCGGCCGTGTGTCGAATCACTCCAGCGGCAGTTCGTTGAATCGCTGCAATCTCAGTTGGCAGGTGGGCGGCTAATCGAACGTCCTGAGACGCAGATTGTGCTCGAGAACCTGCTCGATGACAGAGCACCCCGGTTGGTCGTTCTTCACGGAACCGCTGGCATTGGCAAGAGCGGCGTGCTCTATGAGCTGACCACCCGCCTCGATGAGCTAGAGGTCCCATATCTGCCGTTGCGCCTGGACCGCCAGCGTCCGGTTGGCAGCGTTCAGAACTACAGCGACGAGCTGAAACTCCTCGCCTCGCCTGCGGCACACCTTCATGCACTGGCCGGTGATCGGCCGGGAGCGTTGATCCTCGACCAGTTCGATGCTCTGCGCTGGACGAGCGCCCACGCCAGCAACGCCTGGGCGGTTGGTCAAGAGATGATCCGCGAGGCGCTCGCGAGCAATCTTCAAGTCGTCGTATGTTGCCGAACATTCGATCTCGAGAACGATCCGCAGATCAGAAGCTGGAAACAAGGCCAAGAAGAGCTGAAGCAGATCGCGATCGGCGACCTCACGGACGACAGGGTTCGCCGCGCGATCGAAGACCGAGGCGGCGCCTACGATCCCCTCACTCCCCGCCAACGCATGTTGTTGCGCAACGTTCTTCATCTCAAGATCTGGATCGACATCCTTGTCACTGGCGACGCTCCGCCGCAATTCGAAAGCCAACGTGAGCTCATGCGCGCCTTCTGGGAGAATCGCTTGCAGCAACTCGATCGGGAGGGGGTCTCCGAAAACGAGGCGCACGCATTGCTCGATCGGCTTGTCGAGTGGATGGACCAGAGAGCATCGCTCACCGCACCGCGGAGTTTGCTCCGCCGCCATTCAAAGCCGGCAAAGGCACTTCAATCGCTCGGCGTGCTCCAGCTCAGTGACAATACCGTGACCTTCGCCCACCAGAGCTACCTGGACTCGCTCCTTGCCGAGCGGTTGGTGGAAAAGATAGAAGCCGATGAGTCTACCGTCCTGGAATGGCTCGGAAAACGGGCGCAACAGTCGCTGTTTCGCCGCGAGCAGCTGCGGCTTGTACTTGGTGTGTTGCGTGACGAATCCAGGCCCCAGTACCTGACGGGGCTACGCCAGCTCCTCGACTCAGAACCTGTACGTTTTCACTTAAAGCAGCTGGCCCTGCAGTTCCTCGGTCAACTCGAAAGACCTTCGACGCAAGAAATCGATCTCATCTCGCAACTTCTCGGACAAGACTCCTGGCGCGAGCACCTCCTCGCTGAGACGGTCTTTGGTCATGGCCCGTGGTTCGAGGCCCTCGATGATCTTGATGTTTGGGCAACTTGGTTGACTGAAGAGGATGAAGCTCTGCGCGACCAGGCATTGCTGGCGCTGCGCAGCGTTTCCGAGACCTGCGGCGATCGTGTAGCAAGGCTGTTGGCGCCTTACGAACAGAGTGACGAAGAATGGTCGCTCCGCTGCGTGAGGGTGCTTTCCTCCAAGGCAGCCAGAGACTCTGACGGGCTTTTCGCGCTCCGGCTGCGCCTGATCGAAGCCGACCTTGCTACCGACTACATCTCCTGGAAGGACTTCGGCTCTTCGGACCTTGCGCGTTTATGCGAACTACTTTTCGCTCTGCTACTCCGCTGGACAGCTCAGGTCAGCGGCCGAGCCAGTGCGACTCGCTACTGGCAGCGGCAGTCGAAATGGCATGGCCTCGAAGATGTCGATCTTCGAGACGCTGACGCTAAAGAGCTCCTCTTCGCTTGGCTTCGTTTGGTTCCAGCCACAGCCCTCGTGCTCAAGGCAGCGCGACGGGTCGGTGCCGGCGATTCACCCATCCTTGCGGCCGGGAGCCTTGATTCGAGAGAACTAGATCCGATACTAAGCCTGCTGAGCAGCATAGGGCACCAGCTTGCCGAAGATAATTGGCAGATACTCTCCACCGAAGGAAAGTTCGATACGCCGTTGGCTCAGCTTCTCATAATGGAAGCACTGAGGAGTGCGCCACAGGACGTTGAAGAGTTGGCAGACTGGGCTCTCAGTTGGTTAATGGAGAGGCCCGAGCGGCTCCGCCTGCGTTATCGTTACACCGATTCGCCTTGGGCTGTCTCTGGTGAAGTCATCGAGCGTTTCGCCGCCTGCTGCTCCGAGAGTGCCTTCCGGCGCTTCGAGACCTTCCTTATGAGATTTCAAGAGCCGAAGCTTCTCGAGGACTATCGGTTTCGCCATGAGCAGTTCATGAAGACTGGGCTCAGGAAGGCTCACCTAGAGTACCCGAGCAGCTTCGGAGTCACTCAGTACCATCTCCTGCCGCACTTGCTTACGGGCTCCGCCACTCGCGCTAAGTCTAAGACAAACCAGGGCAAGTGTTCGGAAGGCGCTTCGCGGCTCCAGAGGATACTCACAAGAAAATTCAGAGGGCTGAGCACAGGCTTTTTCTACGCAAACTTCGGCACAGGCGACGGCCACACCCGCCCATCCCGCACGCCTGAATCGCTGGAACGGTTGAGTGACCAGAGATGGATCGATATCATATCGTCGTCACAACGATCATTCTCTGTCAAGCTCGGCACTGTCACCGCACGACAGCCTGAGCGGTTCGCACGGCTTGCACTTCGGCTTCCGGCCACAGTGGACGCAAGCTATTTTCAATCATTGTTGCAAAGTCTTCAAATAACCGGACCTCCCAACACCCTGCCCGCGGATCGACAATCGAGCTGGTCGCCGGCTTCTGGAGATGTTCTCGGGCAAGTACTTTTGCTGCCGAAGATCCACGAAGATCCGAAGCTCGCACGACCCATGGCTTGGGTCGTGCACAATCACGCGCAGAACGACTGGCCCCCCGAGGTTATCGCTGATCTACTGTACCACGCGCGACACCATGCAGACCCCCGACCAGGCACGCTCAATCTTGGTGACGGCTGGGACGCCGACAATATCGACGACAACACGTGGAACAGTACTCGCAGCGTGGTGGGCTACACCATAGCTTCTGTGCTCTTTGCCCATCAGGATGATGGAATATTGGCCGCCCTCACGCCGGGCATTGAAGCCCTGATCGATGATCCGCATCCGGTTGTCCGTGTAGCCA
Organism: bacterium; assembly: GCA_024226335.1. Lineage (NCBI taxonomy): Bacteria > bacterium. Next base: position 1,924 of record JAAELY010000378.1, on the reverse strand, counting down.
GCACGGCAGTGTGTCGGGCGGCGTTCGGGATCAACGCCGAGCAAGCAATGAACTGGTTCTTCAAGGCTTGTGACATCACCACCAACTACCCGGCGATGCTCGCTTGCCGAGACGTGCGACGGTTCGTTAACCGGGCGCGCTGGGATCATTTCGAACGCATGCAGCCAATGCTGCTCCGCATGATCGGATCGGAGACCGAAGAGGTAGCACAGGCTGGTGCTGAGCACGTTACGCATTGTAGCCTCACCCAGGGACTTGCCGAGGATCTCTTGAGGAGCTGCCTCGAAGGCACTCCGGCTCAACGGAGGGGTATAGCAGAGGTTGCCGCAGACTGGCTCAGCGAATCGAGGTTTCACGCGCCCTGCAAGAGGCTTCTGAAACTGCTTGCGGAAGACACCGACGAGAAAGTCCTAGGACTTGTTTCACAATGTTTCTACCGCTGCAATCTGAGCCTATTCGAGCCTCAGGATGATTTCATGGTCGCTTTCGCACGGTCGCAGGCTTTCAAGCGCGACCCGTCACTCCTCCATTCGCTGGAGATGTATGAGGGACCGTTGACCCCCTTCGCTGACTGCATCCTACAGGCTGGCCGTACCTTTGCCGAGCACCTCGCTCCAGCTTCGCGCGACGGGCGAACCGGGATTGCTGGCGATACTCACTATCTCGCCCCGCTAATGCTCAGGCTCTACGAGCAGAGCTCAAGGGATCCCGAATACGAAGCAATCCATCAGGAGTGCCTCGACGTCTGGGATCAGCTGATCGAAAACCGCGTAGGGATGGCCCTGGAACTGACGAGCGCCCTCGACAAGGTCTGACCCTTCACTGCGGCAGCTCGATATCCTGCGGCAGTCCGACCCGCATGAAGAACCGGGCAAACGCCTGAGCCAGGTGCTCGCGGTAGGGCGGGCAGAGTCGAAGCCGCTTGTCTTGCGTGGCGGCGAAGTCCTGCACGTAGCTCTTGGGCAAGCTGAAGATCCTGCCGAAGTCGACAATACGCACGTCCATCGGCAGTTCAGGCTCGGTTGAGCCGGCCAGCATGAGATACCGCCCGAAGCGGCCCTTCAGAACTTGCTTCGCTGCGCCCTTCCTCCCGAGGGCGGGATCCATCGCTCCGGCGGTCTGAAGATCCCAGTGGGGACAGACGATGATGTCGGTAACCTTCTCGTTGGCAAGATCACACGACTGGGTCATGACCACAACGTCATAGTCAGCGATGTCGACGGGAAGGTAGTCGTCGGGGAGCGGGAACGTCAGGTCGGGAGACGGAGTGATGACCGGGCAGGACATCAGAAGGTCGCCCTGTTCCAGCCCGTCGTCAGGGGCGATCTCGTACCAGGGGTAGTCGCGGCTCAACGGTTCCGCTCGCCTCAAGGATGGATCAGTCGCCGTCGGTCACGAAGCGGAAGCGAGCCGGGCCTCTCTTCTGGACACGAGCCATGGCCTGGCGCTGGGAAAGCGGCCGCAGCTCGAAGACCTCGGAGGCATCCTCGGCAGAGGCCGGCGCCGCGGCTTCTGCGCTCTCACCAGACGAGCGCAGGCCGGACGGCTTGCGGATCGAGTCCTCGGGGTGCTGATCTTCGTAGACGCGTTCCATGGAGACCTCCTTTGGCCAGCCAGGCTATTCTAGCATGAGCGCGATTCTGCCACAGGTGCCTCAACCCACCGCCTGAGCCACCAGCCCTTCACGGATCTCGACCGCCAGCTCGCCGCCTTCGAGGCCGACTTCGATGGTCGCGCCTTCGCTGACCTCCCCGGCGATCAGGGCACGGCCGATGCGGGTCTCGACGTGGTTCTGGAGGTAGCGCTTGAGGGGGCGGGCGCCGTAGACGGGATCGTAGCCTTCGCGGGCGATGTATTCGCGGGCTGGCTCGGAGAGCTCGAGCTTGATGCCGCGCTCGGCGAGGCGGTGGCTGAGGTCCCGGGT
>JAAELY010000377.1 GCA_024226335.1 bacterium | reverse complement strand
GGATGTTCGAGGCCGCCCTTGATCAGAACCTGGACGTCTTGATGCGCGACCTCAAGCGAGGGACCTTCGTGCCCAAGCCTCTGCGGCGCGTGTTCATCCCCAAGGGCAGGAAAGGGACACGGCCACTGGGCATACCCGTCGTTCGCGACCGGGTGGCGCAGGAGGTGCTTCGGCGCCTTCTCAACCCCCTGTTCGAGCGGCGGTTCCACGACGATTCCTACGGCTTTCGGTCCGGGCGGAACTGCCATCAGGCGGTGGAGCGGGTGTTGGAACTCCGTCAGCAAGGGTACACGTATGTGCTCGACGCCGACATCAAGGGGTTCTTCGACAACATCCCGCACCGTGTGATCATGGCGGGCCTGACCGAGGTGGTGGCCGACGGGAACATTCTGGGTCTGGTCGAGAAGTTTCTCACGGCTGGCGTGATGGAAGGCGGGGTGTTCAAGCCCACCACGGTGGGTACTCCGCAGGGGGGCGTCGTTTCCCCTTTGCTGGCGAACATCGTGCTGAACAAGCTGGACTGGCACCTGCACGACCTCGGCCTGCGCTTCGTGCGCTACGCCGATGACTTCGTGGTCCTGTGCCGCTCCGAGCGCCAGGTGCAAGAGGCGTTGGCGGCGGTCGGGCAACTGCTCACCGGGCGTCTGGGTCTCACGTTGAGCCCGGAGAAGACCGTGGTGACACGGTTCGCCCGAGGGTTCTCGTTCCTCGGCTTCGACATCCGGTCGAAGACGGTGCGCATGCGCCCCAAGTCGGTGGAGAGATTCAAAGACAAGGTCCGGGAGGTGACTCGACGCTCCCACAACTTCGACGCCCGGGTCGTCACGGAGCTCAACCAGGTCGTGCGCGGCACGGCGAACTACTTCGCCACGCCGTTCTCCAACTGCGGGGATCTGTTTCGCACACTGGACCGCTGGACACGGATGCGCCTACGCTGCATGAAGCTCAAGCGCAAGAGGCGGAACGACAACTGGAAGGTGAGGAATAAACACCTCCGTCGCAAGGGATTTGTGTTCCTGAGTGATTTCATCCCCGCTCCTGCATAGTGGGGTTCGACGGACTCC
>JAAELY010000376.1 GCA_024226335.1 bacterium | reverse complement strand
GGTGTAGAGATACTCCTCCTTGGCATCGGGCGGGACGTCGGGGATCTGATCCTGGCGGGTGCGCAGCAGCCGTAGGAATTCACGCCTCGCCGGCTGTGAGATCGGCATCTGTGTCACCGCTTCCCCGGGTGAGAGTGGCGACGGCGCCAGGGGCAGGACGAACTCGAAGGATCCCAGGTCGAAGGGAACGATCCGATCGCTCCCCCAGTCTCTGCGATTGAAATAGATGCCGGCTGTGAGTGCGTGACGCTTGAAGAACTCGCGGTCGTAGGCGGTTTCGAAACGCTCGGTATCGACACCGAGATCTCGCAGGAGGCCCTTCACCACGTCGGAGTATCCCGATGGCTCTTCGAGGGTTTGATTGCCCCCGTAGCCGATGAGCGTTCGACCGCCGACCTGGAATTCGTTGCGTCTGGCGTGGCCCCCGAAGTCGTCGTGGTTGTCGAGGATCAGGATCCTCGCCTTCGGCTTCTGCTGCAAAAAGAAGTACGCGGCCGCCAGGCCGCTGAAGCCTCCCCCGACGACGACGAGGTCGTAGACGTGGGAGTCGGGTCTGTGGACGGTTCCCCAATCGCGCCGGCCCGCGAGCGCGAGCTCGTGGGCGACCTCGAAGGAACCGACGTGGCTTCCCCGCAACCCGGTGAGTGCCGCTGGACAATCCGCTGCAGAGTGCTCCGGAGCGGACATCCGGCTGCATTGCGTACCCAGCGCACCGGCAGCCAGTGCGCCCATCCCGTGGAGGAGATCTCGGCGCGTAATGGAGCGATCCATCCCGAGCTCACGGTCTCTCGATTTCACCCTCTGATCCTCGCGAGTGATGATCAGTAGTCGGGACCCGGAGTGCCGGGATCTTCTTCGAGCGATGCCTGGAAGTCTTCCAGGACCTGATACAGGGGATAGTCGACCCAGGTGTCCGCGAGATAGTTGAACTCAGGAACTTCTTCTTTGGGGTCGACTATCAGATTGTAGAAAGTCGGATAGGCCAAGGTCTTGATCGCATAGCTGTCCTCGTCGATCTCCTTGAGCAGCATCTTCCAGTTCCGCCACTTCACACCGAAGAGCTCGTTGCCGATGTAAATCATGACGGATTCCCGAGCGGAGCTCTCCGACTTCCCCATCAGGAAATCAGACTGGTCTACGCCGTCCATGTTTCGGTCCTTCGGGACCTTGCCACCTACCCAGCTCGCCAGGGTGGCGAACACGTCGACCGCGTGGACAATGTCGTTCGAAGCCCTCTTCGGAGGGATTCTTCCGGGCCAGCGGATCAAGAAAGGCACGCGTAGGGAGCCTTCCCAGGGAGAAAACATGCTGCCTCGCCAGGGGCCGGTGAACCCGAACGACCCCGGCACGCCTTCGCGTCCATTGTCCGATGTGAAGATGAATATGGTGTCTTCTTTGAGTCCCAGCTCGTCGATGGTATCCAGGAGGTCGCCGACATAGGCATCCGTCTGCGCCAGAACGTCGGCAAAGTTTCCATTCCCAGTCTTGCCCTTGTAGTCAGGATGAGGGTCGACCGGTTCGTGGGTCTGCGTATAGGGGAGGAAAGCGAAAAACGGCTGCTTGGCACCGGCTTTGCGCTTGATGAAATCGATCGCGTGGTCGGTGATCTCGCGATCGATCGTCCTGCGCTTCGCGCGGTCGTACACTTCCAGCTCTTCAGGCTTTTGGCCTCGCTTCCCCGACATGACGCGGGTAAACACCGCACTGGGGTGGGAGCCTTCTACGAAGATACTGCTATCCGGCCAAAAGGCCCGGTCCGATGACCTGGGAATCCCATACCACTCATCGAATCCCTGGTCCGTGGGATAACGACCCTCGGTATCTCCCAGGTGCCATTTCCCGAACATTCCCGTCGCGTAGCCGGAATCGGACAGCATCTCCGCCAGCGTGGTCTCGTACTTGGTGATGCCGTACCAGATGTCTCGGGGAGGCCCGTCTTGTTGCAGCCGGGTACGAATGCCGTAACGACCGGTCATCAGGGC
>JAAELY010000375.1 GCA_024226335.1 bacterium | reverse complement strand
GTCGGGGCCGACTTCGCACGGAGGGGGCAGTCGAGCCGCGTCCTCGGCGCTGAAAACCGTCGTCACCGAATCAAGGGCCAAGCGTGCCTTCGACCTGGCAGTCTCGCGAATTCGTCGCCCCCTTTCGCATAGTGTTCGACTGTTATTCAAATCAGTGACACGATTATCGAATGAATGGATGAAAACGAAGACTAGAAGTGGGCGATAACCGTTCAATGGCTTTGCCATTCGGGCCCTTTTGGCCCCATATGGGGTTAACCTGACTTGTATTTTCATCGAATCGGGGAATGCAAGCTTGCGAACGACGACTCTCGGTCAGACTGCAGCGTCTCCGTGTCTCGGGACACAGGACATGCGTATATCGCCGTCGGATCGCGGCTATACATTGCGAAGACGCGCGATCTGGAGTCGTGGCTGACGAAAATCGACGACAGCGACTCGGTTCCGTCGTTGCCGACGCTCTTTGAGGAGCAGGGAGGTGCGTTGCAGGTCTCGTGGGCGGCACCTGGGATCATCACAAGCCTGTCGTTGACTCAGGATGGAAGCCTTGTGGCTTCGGCCGCCGGTGGACGCGTCCACGTCTTTCGAACGACGGACCTTGCGTGCGTTTGGGAGAGCTCCGGGGGCGATCAGGACGCGACGATCGTGGGATTCTCGGGCAGGCATTTGGCCATCCTAGATGCTACAGGCCGACTGAGCCTGGTACACCTCGATGGGTCTGGCAGGGATGGGGTGCGGCAGCGGGCCTCTGAAGTGTGCAGGGCAGGTGTGTCGTCCTTCGCGTTCAGCCCACCGTCGCGGGGTAAGTTGGCGTTTGGCGTCGATGATGAAGTGCGTTTCTATGACCTGTCGTCGGGATTGGTCGAGCGCAGCGTTAAGCTGACGTGCGACGATGTCATGCGCGATGACAAACTGGCAATGCGGGTGGACGGCCTGGTTTGGACCAAGGAACGCGCCATCATGGCGTCCTCGGAGATCGCCCCAGATGGGGATCGTC
>JAAELY010000374.1 GCA_024226335.1 bacterium | reverse complement strand
GCCGCGATGTCCAAGTACTACTGGTCGGAACTCGGCAAGCGGGAGCAGGACATCGCCATGCAGGTGCTCGGTTGTCGCGGGCTGGGCTGGAGTGGAGATGGATTCGAAGACTCTGAAATCACGCGCACTCGCAAATGGCTGATCACGCGAGCTGACTCGATCTGGGGTGGAACCAGCGAGATCCAGCGAAACATCATCGCGAAGCGCGTGCTGATGATCCCCGAGTAGCGAAGGGACGAACGTGGAATACGAACAGATTCTCTACGAGGTCAACGACGGCGTTGCAGTCGTGACGCTGAACCGGCCCGAAAAGCTCAACGCCATGACTGCGCTGATGGGTGCAGAACTCGCAGACGCCATGGCGGAGGCCGATTCCGACGATGGCGTGCGCGCATTGGTCATGACCGGTGCGGGCCGCGCGTTCTGCGCGGGTGCCGATCTCGGATCGGGCAAGAACTTTGCGGGCGGTTGGGGAGATGTCGAGCGCAAGTACCGGCGCATGATGCCCATGGAAGTGCGCAAGCCGGTGATCGCGGCCATCAACGGACCGGCAGTCGGAGCGGGACTGACCTGGCCTTTGCAAGCGGATATTCGTTATGTGGCATCCGATGCAAAACTCGCCTTTGCCTTCGTCCGCCGCGGAGTGTTGCCTGAACTGGCCTCGCATGTGATCCTGCCGCGTCTCGCCGGCCTTTCTCTTGCCTCGGAACTCTTGCTTTCGGGCCGGACGTTTCTCGGAGATGAAGCGGTAGAATACGGCGTAGCGACACGCGCCTTTGCCAAGGACGAAGTGTTGCCGGCCGCCATGAATCTGGCCCGCGACATCGCGGTGAATGCGGCGCCTCTGCCGGTGGCCATCTCCAAGCGTCTCATCTGGGAGGGAATCGGCATCGATCTCGACGAGTGGCGAAAACGCGAGGGGAAACTCTTCGCGCTCACAACCCGGCACCCCGACGCTCGCGAGGGCACCGTTGCCTTCTTTGAGAAGCGAGCACCCCAGTGGAAGGGATCGCCCTCCAAGGAGTATCCGGAAGAGCTTTCGTAGATCCGCGAAGCGAACGCCGCTCGTCTACAGACTTTTCTCGACGAAACGGATCTCGTCGAACGGTCGGGCGCTAGCCGGGCCCAGGTCAAGCACCCATCGAGTCCTCATCGCTCGATTTTCGTGAACGCGCAACGGCGACCGTGATGGCGATCCCTTCGGCCTCCTTGTCCAGAAACGCACGATGCAGTTCGCTGAACTCGTGGACTGTGCCCAGTTCTACGACCGCTTCGACGCGATCATTCCAGGCGAACGGAAAGATCAGGACGGCGCGGGGTGCAGTACTGCCCAGTCCTGAAGTGATTCGCAAATAGTCTTCGGGAATCCGGTCGATCAGGAGTGGTTCATTCTCCAGGGCAGACTGTCCAATCAATCCCTCGCCGGGTGTGAACTCCACAGCTTGTGAGCGATCTTTCCCCAGCGAGTGGATAGCCGAAGAGTGAGCGAGGCCCGCCCGGGGTCCGGAAGGCTCCTGTCTTTTGTTGACGCGATTCGGCGCTGTGATGCTCGTGCTGAGTCCGCATCACGTCTTTGATTCAGTTGTGGTCCGAAGAATGTGCCTTTCGAGTCCCCGGGTCTTCCTCGACAGGGCCATCTGACCCGTTCACAGGACTCAGTACGCGTAAGAGAGTTCGTGACTCCGCCCACCCGGCAGTCTGCGGGTCGGAATGCGCCGCTCGTAGCAGCGCTTCAACCAGACCGGAAGCTCCATCCGAGAAGCGAACAAGCGCTGACTCAGCAACGCTCGAACCG
>JAAELY010000373.1 GCA_024226335.1 bacterium | reverse complement strand
GATCGGCGTCCGCGTGTCGATCGGCTCGGTCACCGATACGATCTGGACACCAAGGGATTCCAGGGAGCGATGGAGGTTCAGAAAGTCGAGGAGCGAACGACTCAGCCGATCCAGCTTGTAGACGACGATGATGTCGATCCGGCCGGCCTCAGCATCGGCCAGGAGACGCTTGAGCGCAGGCCGCTCTGTGTTGCCGCCGCTGAATCCACCGTCGTCGTACTGATCTGTCAACACCGTCCAGTTCTCGTGGCGCTGGCTCGCAATGTAGGACTCGCCAGCATCTCGTTGGTTGTCGAGTGAGTTGAAGGCCTGGTCGAGTCCCTCGTTGGTGGACTTGCGGGTGTAGATGGCGCAGCGGACAGGCTGCTGAATCGCAACGGCCTGGCTGCGCCGAAGAGACATCAGGGTGTCCACCTCTCCGATGCAGCGGCGATGGCCACCAGAACCGTCTGGTCAAATATTTGGACTGCGTTTACTCCCATGGCTCACCGGTTTCTCTCGGCGTGGGAACTCGAACTGTGATGCAAGGGATTTTCTCTTCATTGATTTCTGTCTTGGATCGCCAAAGTTGGATTATCTTGCCAACCCACTTGTCCCGGTTTTCCCCGAAGCACGTAGCGACCCACTCGACGTTCGTAGGCTCGAGCCTAATGGGTTTATTGTGGCCACTAACAGATACCGAGAGCCCCTCTGCCGCGCCAATCGACGATTGAACGCCAGTGATGCGACATGATTTTTCGCCTTCCCCTACAAGGTCTCCCGCAGACAAGAACGCGCCCGACGATGAGGGGTGTGATGGGATTGGCAGAAGATGGGCACCAGAGCCGTCGATGCAATGCGGCCCATGTCGGGCGTCGCAGTTCCCACAGCGAGGTATCTTGGCAAGTTCGTCGAACTCGGCTTCCCAGAACTGTCTCGTTTTCTCAAGAGCCTTCTCGAGTTCCTGCTCTCCGATGTGCTCTTTGATCGTAGCCAGCCTGTTCCAGGCAAAGCTTTCCATTTGTGGCCAGCTACCTGCACCACCCAACGCGGTTTCGGCATGAAGGATGTATGCGGCGGTATCCAAATAGTGCCTTGCGAGCACGGCAAGCTCGTACCGGTCGGGAGTGTATTCTTCGACCAAATCGTGTTCTGAGAAGACGCCTTCTGTCATCTTGAGGTTCTCCTGTGAATCCGACACTTGGAATCGCGTGCGGCGGCTTGTCGCCTTCTAGTCAGTCCGAAAAACAACCAGCCACTGATCGACGTGCATCCGGTGATCTTTTTGGCGAGGGCGGTCAGCGAGGTGTGGATCGTGCCCTCGAACTCGAATCCGTCCTCACGGCAAATTACGCGGAGCTCGCGGCGCTTGTACTGCTTCGTGATCACGGTGCCGGGCGCAGGGAGCCTCGGGTCGCGATGAACGCGATGTTGGTGCTGATGATCATCACCGGCTACAGCGGCACCGTTGCCGTTCTGTGGGGTCCTGGCACGGGTGAACGACTCGGGGGCTAGCTCGTCGATCTTCGCCTTGGCTGCGTCACTGAGCCCGCCGTGGGCCAACTCCTGGACTCTCCAGGCCAGTCGTCGCCAGAGGTACTGCTTGTTCCGCGACCGTGTCGGCTCTCCGTAGAGCCGAATCCACTCGCCCTGCAACTCGGCCACGGTCATCTGGCGGAGCGCGGCGATTTGACCGGGGATGCTCGTGCCCATCAGGTCTCCTCCTTCACGACACAATGAGCGCTCTCCTGGGCCGAGAGATCAAGTGGATTCTGCGGATCTCCACGGCGAGAAACGGCGGAGTTCGGCGGTTTCTGCGCTAGCCGCAAATAGGCTCGGGCCAGCACGCCCGCGAGTTCGGTTAACAGGGGCGATGGTGCCGCGATTGTCCGCGTCACGGCGCTTCTCTTCGGGGCGGCAAGCGATGTTCGGCTGGACCGCTATCTTGGCGGTCGTCCTGAATCGACACGATCTCGGCGTCGAACGCTGCTCGGAGACGACCGATTTGCTCGAGGTCTTCGCGGCGCATTCCGGGTACGGAAACTAGATCGCGAAGCTCGAGAACGGTCCAGATCCGACCACGCCCGACACCGTCGCGAATAAGAAGCTCGATGTGTTCGAGGCGCGGAACGAACCATAGCGTGTCGTTCAGCCAGGGGACCGTGACTTCAATAGCGCGTTCCTGATGCTCAAACTCGTCAAGCGGCAAATCGAGGACGTGGCGTTCTGTTGCGAGAGACCGCAGCAACGGTTCTCTTTGCTCGCGGATGGCCCTCTTTGCGTCTTTTGAGAGAACCTTGCTCGGAGCCTCGACGCGCAGACGTCCATCGTGAATTTCGAACACCGCCCCGTCTCGACGGAGTTGTCGTAGGAGGAGCGCTGCTGGCCGGCGACTCATGGTTCGAACACCTCCATGCCGTCCAGGTCCGGATCTTCTGGTGACGGTGTTGCGTGACGGTCCCCTGCGAGAGCGTCACCCGGAGCGTCATGCGTAACTTGTTGAAAAGACGAGCCGATGACGCTGGTGACGCCGATGACGCTATCTCTGGGTATTTGAGGGGGCGGGTGACTACTCGAACGACACGAGGATTTCTCAGGTGAACTAGAGGATGCCCCCCCAGAGGTACCCGAAACAGCGTCATCGGCGTCACCAGCGTCATCGGAGGCGTTTCTGCTTGAATTCACGACCTTTTCTTGTGACGCTGTGGATGACGCTCCTGCTGCGGCTACCGGCAGAGCGTCACGACCTCCCTGGTCCGGGCTCACCTCGATCGTGATCCGTCGCGAGCGCGCAGTCCGCCCCAGGTCGATCCTGATCCCGACCGCGGCCAGGTTCGTGCGAAGCTCGTTGAGCCGCAGAGTCAGAACGTGGGCAGCCTTCGGCCAGCTCTGATGCTTCGTGTTCACCTCGTACTGCTCGGCGAGTTGGCCGAGACGTTTCAGGAGTTCGCTCGGTGTGCCCTCCCACCGTTGGTCCTCAGCTACGAGTTCCTGAACCATCATTGCAACGGGGCTGTTGGCCAATACTTCTTCGTGCCGGGCGTCGAGGTTGGCCGCATACGCCTCGAGGAATTCGCTCCGAGCGTGGCCAAGAGCCTCAGCGATCGCCGCGCCCCACACGGCGAAGTCGGCCATGCGAGGCAGCCGATCCAGAACCACCGTCGGATGGATGGTCATTGCCCGGCTGAGCACGTCGAAGATCGCACCCAAGAGCAGCGGTCGCGCCTCATCGAACTCAGACCAGATCGCTTTTTCAGACTTCCGATCTCTCGAGCGGATTCCCTCAAGACCCAGCAAGATGCTTCGATCGAGCAGGTCGGGCCTCTTGGCTGCGGGATTGATTCCGTTCAGCGCACAGCATCGTCGAAACGAGTAGATGACGTCATCGTCGTCTGTATAAAGTTCGCGCTTGGTGAACCCCTCGCCGGTGACGGCTCGGCATAGCGTGTCGCTAACCCACTGCGGCAGCCCGATCAGATTGTCGTATGGAGTGAAGTAATGATGGGCCAGTTGCTGGATCAGCTCGTTTGGTTTCGTTGGAAGCGACAGGGTTTCCGTAGCGGACGGATCGACGAGCCGTCGAAGCATCCTGAGAAACGTCGTCTTAGCGGAACCTTGAGGTCCGTGAATCACCGGAATCGGATGACCGATCTCCTCGACAAAACAGCATGCGACGTAGACAAGAATAAGGAGATGCTGGCGAACATCGCCGATGTTAACGAAGCGAAGGAGGTCGTGAAGATCGCCTCCGCGTTGCGGCGCGACCTGGGGAAGTTGATGCGACTGTCGTGCGAAGAGGATTGGAGGCTGATCGACGATCTCCCAGCCTTGTCTTGACACTCGAACTGCACGCCACTGTCGGTCGCACAGGTCGTACCAGAGATCATCGCCGCACCGGGCCACACGATTGTAAAGATGGTGTCGTTCTCCGTCGAAACGTGCCTCAGCTTGGAGGACGTTGAGTGCTGAGCTTACGACATCCCGACTGACGGCTTTGTGGTCTTGCATCCAGAAAAGCCGCGCCAGCCATTCTTTGAATTGTCGGCTGCGGCATTTCCATGTCTCTGCGCGACCATCAACATTGATGCGAGCCCACGCCATGTCGAACTGATCGTGAAAGAGTTCGATGTCTTCCTGTAAGGCGTAGTCCACGAGACGGTCTGCTTGCGACCGTGAATGAACTTGTGACTCGGATGACTGCTCGTCTCGTATGTCGCCGAAAACGCATGTGCCGATGAGTTCCCTGAATTGGTCGTGGCCGTGGACGCGCACGAAGTCGCTCAGGTCTTTGCCGTCCTCATCGTTCTTGAACTCAAGGACGACGGACGCAGTCATTGCGGTGCAGGAGAGGGCGCTCGCGGCCTTCGCCTCACCAGCACGTCCAGCTTTATCTGTATCGTAGACGATGGCGACGCGGCGTCCGCTCAGTCGGTCTGCCCACTCCGGTTTGAACGTTCCGGCTCCGGTTCCAGTAGCTACAGCGAAGCCAAGCTCGTAGGCCCGCATCGCGTCCCACTCACCTTCGGCGAGAATCACCGGGTCATCGCGATCGAGTCCGACGACGATTAGGTCAGCCTTGCCGCCGTTGGCGAAACGCCAACGCTGTTTCTTGTTGGGCTGATGGTACCGGTAAACGTGAACGCCACCACCGGGCAAAGGAAACGCAATTACGCCCTCCGACTTCTCGGAACGTCCCTGTGGATAGACCCGACCTTCTAAGACGCCGAACGCTTGCCACGTATCTGGGTCGTACTGCTTCGCGAGGTCGCGGCCGAAGTGCTGTTGGAGATTCGAGGAGATGGGTTCACGCGACTCGAAGACTAATGGTCTCTTCGGGCGGCTCGATGCCCGTGTCTTCTTCCGGGCTCTCGGTGCCGCGAATCGTTCCAGATCCACACCAAGAGCCTCAGCCAGGTCCTTGACGCCACCGCCTTGACCACAAGGGTCGCAGTAGAAGGTGTTGATCTCTGAGTTGAGTCGACATGAAGGATTGGCATCGCCGCGCCGGTGTTGTTCGGCACGGGGACACCGGATGAAGAACTCGCCGCCCGTGCCTTTCTGCTTCGGCTCTCGGCCACCTGCCCGGGCTATCTCGAGGATGAGACCGGAAGGGAAGCTCAACTTGAGCCACCCAATTCGCTCTCGTCGAGCTCCAAGACACGGGCAATCGCCCGGACCTCCTCCTCGCGGGCTGGCCGGTAGTTGTTGAGGATCTTCTCCAGACGGTCGTAGTCGATCCCAGTCTTCACTGAGAGATCCTTGACCCGTAAGTTCTTCTTTATCAGTCGGATGCGAATAGTCTGGGTATCCATTGAGTCTCCTTGCCGCCGGAAAAAGTTTGATGACGGCCCTCAATCGAGATAGCGTGACAAACGGACACCATGAAATTTGCCGTCGAAAAGGCCACTGAGGCCGCCTTGATCTACTGGCGGACGGGCGAGGTCTCGACGGCGTGGCAGGAACAGGGCTGGACCGTTCAGGCCCAGGTCGCTGATGAGGATGGGCTCCTACATGTAGGTCTGGTCGGTCCGCCAGGGAGTGGCCTCGAAGGGATCGCTCTTCGTGTCTTCCCTCGAGACTACGGCCGGGAAACGCCTTCCCGTTCGCCGGGACGGGTCTCGAGGCTGCCCCCAGAATCGAAGCAAGCCCTGATTGACTTCGCGTTCTGCAAGTTGTTCTGGCCGGGTCCTCGGCATACCGCGCTCTGGGCCAAGACCCAGATCGCGGTCTACCTGCTTCAACGCTCGGGTGCGGACCAAGACAAGGCGTGGGTCTGGAACGAGCTCGTTGTCCGAACTATCAGGCTGCCTCGCGGAGGACGGGAGGCGCTCGACTCCGGCGAGATCGGCTACGAGACCCTCGACGCGATCGTGCGTAACTACATCAACCCATCGGGACCCGGTGGGTTTCAAAGCTACATCCGACACATCGTTGATCGCATTGCGACTCAGGCACAGAAAACTCGATTCGCGGAAACTGCTGAAGACGCCGACGCAAGGGTGCAGGATGAAAGGTTCCAGGCGTTCGTCAGACAGCGCAAGAAGCGGGGCGAGCCGGGACTCTTCTTGCGTGGCGGAAGAATTTCTGCGACAGACGAGAAATGGCAGGAGCTGGCGGAACGTTGGGGGAGGAGCGTAGGTCGTAAGCGGATGACGAACGCAATCGCCGACGCTATGGTCAACCTCGGGGCGACAAGAGGGTCAGCGACACGTCAAGTGCGACGCT
>JAAELY010000372.1 GCA_024226335.1 bacterium | reverse complement strand
TCGCAGATCGCAGGCGAGTCAGTCCGGGAGAGTGAAGGCCACCAGTGTGTCGCCCAGCGGCATGCCTCCCCGGCTGTGTCCGCCGGCGGCGATCACGATGTATTGCTTTCCGCCTGGGCGCACCCGGTAGGTCATGGGCGTGGCGATTCCCGCAGCTTCCAGCCGGCCTTTCCACAGCTCTTTACCCGTCGTTATGTCGTAGGCGCGGATGTAGTTGTCCATCGCCGCACCGATGAACACGAGCCCGCTGGCGGTGATCAGCGATCCGCCTAGCGTCGGAGTTCCCACGTTCCAGGGGATTGGCACGGGCAAGATGTCGCGGAGGCTGCCGTGCGGGACCTTCCACAGGATCTCGCCGGTTTCCAGCGACACGGCTACGAGCGTGCCCCACGGTGGCTTCACGCACGGGATTCCCAGTCCCGAAACCAGCTTCTCGCGGTGAAGTCCGTACGGTGTTCCCCGTTGTGGCCGGATCTCGTCGTCCGGCTCCGCCGCGCTGCGGCGCTCGTACTCTTCTGCCGGGAACAGCGTCGCGACAAATGGCATGTGCGTGACGTTGGCGATCAGGATGTTGCGGTCCGGGTCGAAGGCGACCCCTCCCCAGTTGGAGCCTCCGATTGCTCCGGGCACGACCAGAGAACCCCGGAGGGAGGGTGGCGTGAAGATTCCGTCGTTTCGAAGCGCACGGATCCTGGAGCGACAGCGGCCCTTGTCCCAGAAGGTGAGTCCCCACGCATCGTCTTCGGAAACGCTCGAGGGAACCAGGGGGGGTGGTTTCACTGGAAAGGGCTGCGTCGCAGACAACGTCTCGCCTGGAACACCGTCCTGGGGAACCGGGCGCTCCTCGACCGGAAACAGAGGGATGCCCGTCTCGCGATGCAGGATGAAGACATGGCCCATCTTTGTGGCTTGAACGAGCGCGGGAACGACTTCACCATCGCGTCTGAGATCAATGAGCGTCGGTTGAGAGGAGACATCGTAGTCCCAGAGGTCGTGGTGCACCGTCTGGAAGTGCCAGACGACCTCTCCCGTCGATCCCCGAAGCGCCACGACGGAGCTTGCGAAGTGATCGCTTCCCTTGCGCCGACCACCGTAGTAGTCCGGCGACGCGTTACCCGTGGGCGCGAACAGCAGGTCGCGCCTGGCGTCCACCACCATCGGGGCCCAGACGTTGGCGGTTCCAAGCGGATAGTCCGTCCCCGGAGGCAGCGGGGCTCGCAGCCGTTCGTGGTCTGCGGGAAGTGGGTTCCAGGCCCAGACGAGCTCGCCCGTGCGCGCATCGAAGGCTCGCAATACTCCGCTGGGCGCGTCGACGCGTCGGTTGTCCCCGATCGCCGCCCCGACGATGACTCGATCCCCGATAATCGCGGGCGGGGAGGTCACCTGGTACTCACCCGGCGCGGCCTCCCCGACTCCGCGCGTCAGGTCGACTTCACCTCTTTCGCCGAAGTCATCGCAGGGAGCTCCGGTCGCCGCGTCGAGTGCGATCAGGCGCGCGTCGTTGGTGCCGGTGAAGATGCGGCGGCGGCACGGGGCTGTAGCGGAGGCTCGATCGTCGAGCCAGGTCGCCACTCCGCGACACACCGCCTGGTTCAGGTAGGCGACGGTGCGGTCGATCTCTGGATCGTAGACCCAACGCTCTTGCCCGCTCTCCGGATCCACGGCGAACACGCGGTTGAACGGGCTGCAGAAGAAGAGCAGTCCGTCGGCCAGGATCGGCGTCACTTCGTATGCGGTTCTGTCCGGAGTCTCGGGCTTGCCGTCCGCCACGTCGCCGGTGTGATGCACCCAGGCCACCTCGAGCTTGGAGACGTTGTCCGCGCGGACGTCGGACAGCGGCGAGTGATGGATGGCGCCGTTTCCACCGCCGTATGAGGGCCACCCCACAGGCTCGGTCGCCAACGCGGAGCCGCTCACGAACCAGGGGAGGGTCAGAATCAGGATCCGAAGTAGGTTCATGGACGACGTCAGGCAGCAAGATGCATGCCCTGTCGGCGCCAGCAGATCGCGCGCCGCAGCGGCGAGGCTGCAGGGCCCCTACTGCGGATGCAGCAGCGAGCCGGGCTCGAGATCCCGATCGGGAATCTCACTTACAGAGTCATGACTGGCGGCCAGCGGACGCATCGTACCCGCCTTCAAAGGCTTTGCGGTACCACTCGTGCTCTGTCTTCATCTTTCGGTGGGCGGCGCTCGCCTCCAGCACAGAGGGGAGGTCGAAGTCCGTCACCGCGGTCTTGAACGAAGGTCGTGCCTTGAGCCGGTCCCAGTACGCCTGGACGGCGGGGAGGTCGTCCCACAGGAAGTTCCAGTCCGCGCACACCAGGCGGTGCATGATCGTCACCATGCCCACATCGGCCAAGCTGAATGTGGCGCCGCACAGCCAGGGCTCATCGGTACTCCCGCCGATGGTAAGGGCTCGCTCCATCGCAAGAAGGTGCACGCGCATGTGGTCGCGCGACGACTGCACGGCGTCCTTGAGTCCGCTCTTGAAGATCTCGGTACCCGCTTGCTTGAGCGTCATGAAAATTCTCGGCCGTTCGGGTCGCGGGTGCTTGTGAACCCCGTACTCGACCTTCTCAACAGAGATTCCGTGCAGCATATGCACGAAAATCGGCATCGTGAGAAACGGGATGCAATTCCCCATCGTCTTGCTCCCGTCCAGATCATCCAGCAACGCCGACATCTCGGTCCAGTGCTCGTACGCCTCGCTGTCGAGGGAGAGACTTCCTTTCACCCCGAGCACTTTGTCGATGTAGAGGATCTGGTCGTGGCTTTCGTACACGGGATGCCCGTTATGTACGAGGACGGGGACTGTGCCACCGGGGTTCACAGCCAGGAACTCCGGGCTACAGACCTCGTACCACCCGGTCTCAATCAGATGAATGTGAATACCCCTGAACGGGACTCCCTTTTCAGCCAGGCACACACGCACCTTGCCGGAGCACAGGCTCAGCGAGTTGTGGTAGAGCTCAACCTCCGCTTTGTGGGGCAGGGTGATCTCTGGATGTAGGCCGCCAGTCGGGATGACCGGTTTATCGGGCGCCATGAACTGGACCTCTCTCGGATGGAAGTACTTCTTGTAACTGGTTCGAAGAAACCGGGCAGATCAACAGGACTGAACCACGCCGGGAATTCGTCTGATTACCGCAAAGCCGCCAAGGGAAACGGCCAGGAGCACGAACGTTGTCGGCTCAGGGACTACCGCAATTGTGATACGGGTTCCCATGCTAGAGCAAACGCGGTATTCGGTGGGGGAATTCTGTTCTCCTGTCACGCGGCTCCG
>JAAELY010000371.1 GCA_024226335.1 bacterium | reverse complement strand
TCGTCGGCCTGGGCCAGCGAGTCCTTGTAGCGGATGTCCGGGTTCTCCACGCCATGCAGCAGCATGTTCATGCTACCGATGCGCAGCATCGTGTTGTCGAAGTCGTAGCCGTGGAAGGTGTGGTCGTTGAAGCGGCGACGAGTGGCGGCGTCCTTGTAGATGGTGTCGCTGTGGTGGGTGCGGAGGTATTCGGATGCCGCAATGAGGAAGCCCGCTGTGCCGCAAGCCGGATCGCAGATCAAGTCCTTGGGCGTCGGCGCAGTCATGTCCACCATCAGCTGGATGATGTGGCGCGGGGTGCGGAACTGCCCGTTCTGCCCGGCTATAGCGATCTTGCCGAGCATGTACTCGTAGAGGTCGCCCTTGGTGTCGCTGTCGGCCATGTCGATGCCATCGAGCTGGTCCACTACGTTCGCCAGCACCCGCGCCGTCGGCATCATGAACAGGGCGTCCTTCATGTGGTGGGTGTACGTCGATCCACCCTCGCCGTCGGCATCCCCCTTCTGTCCGAGGGTCTTAATGAACGGGAACACCTTGTCGCGCACAGTCTCGAACATCTGCTCGGGGGCGGTCTCCTTGAAGCGCGACCAGCGGAGGCAGTCCTGGTCGGGGGTGAAGATCGGCTCCCCGATGGGCTTCTTGGTGCGGGCGGCCTTGGCCTCCTTGAGTGTGTGCAGCTCGTCGAGGCGCTTGATGAAGAGCAGGTAGGTGAGCTGCTCAATGACCGAGAGAGGGTTCGAGATGCCACCGGACCACATCGTGTCCCAGATTCGGTCGATTTTGGATTTAAGTTCGCCAGTGATCACTAGTTCTTCTCCCAAATCCACGAAGAGCAGGCCCTGGACAGGACTCTTCGGCGTCTCTCCCGCACCGCGCCCAACTGGGCGCGCCTTACAGGATCGGCCTGGAGCGGTCTTCGGAGGTTACACGAGGTGCCGCCTGTCGCTCAGACCCACGGTCGAGGTCGTTCACGCTCAGATGGCGCTGTAACACCAGCGAGTAGCGCGAAGAGATCAACTAAAGGGTCAGGACATGTGTATATGCGCCTGATATTTCAGAGGATTCAATCCTCAACAGGCGGCGAGGTCTGGGGGGAAGAGGAGCCACATGCTCCGGCGCGCGCCCTACCAGTTCCCGCAGATCATCGCGCGGCTGGGCGGCCCCACACGAAGTCTTCGATCGCCTGGATCGGCACGAGCACGCGGCGGCCCGCACGAATCGCGCGCAGCTCGCCACGCCTGATCATCGCGTGAATCGTCTGTGGATGAACGCTTAGCCTCTCGGCGGTCTCGTCCACGCTCAGCACCGCCGGGATCACCTCGCCGCGTACATCGAACAGATCGTCCGGGTCAATTGGGTTCATAAGAACACCCCCTGCAGAACAGGATCGGTCGTCATCGTCGCGCGCGCTACTCTCTCTCACCGGAGGCACCCGTTCGCGACGGGGGCCGCTCCGCTCCGGGCGGCCAGCTTCCGTTCCACAGCGGAGCGTCGCGCGGAGCGAGCGACATGCCCAATGCGGACCCCTGGGAGCAGGGGCTGACCGAAAAGCAGGTCCAGGCGTTTCACGCCCGAGGCGTCGATCTGCGCGCGCTGTTCGTCGAGTTCTTCGGCCGACGGGACGAGGCACGCTACACGGGGCAACGCCGTCTGGATGAGCGAGAGCTTGCGATCTGGAGGACTGCGCTTCGGCTGTTGGCGCTCCGAACTGAGAGCGACGGCGTCCTTCCCCGCGATGATTTCGAGGATCTCCGTGCTGCTGTTCTCGCAGCCGTCAGGAGGATTCCCGGACCGCCCGCATCACGCGTACTCTCCAAGGATGAGATCCCAGAGCCGTTGCGCAACAAGCCGCTGATGGTGCAGATGTTGGGTGATGGGCGGGGCCGACAGCGGCTGCGAGTGAATTGGGGAGGGCTTCTGTTCCGCCGGGGACGTCCGCGCGGGACGACGACGGAGAAGCGCCGGAAGCAGATCGAGATCGTCGTGCAACTATTGAATGACTGGACCGAGGAGGCCAAAGACATCACGGGCGGCGGCCCGCTGGAGCTGGCTGATCTTGGCGCTCGGTCAACAGAGTTCGCCGCTCGGGCTCGTGAGGTCCTTGGCGCATCGCCCGAACAGCGGGTCAGAGTAGACACGCTGGTCTCACGGGCACTCGCACTGGAAGTAGCAGATCAGCTTGGGGATAGGCCGCTTAGGGAGCGAGCGATGAGGAAGCTCCTTCAAGACAGCATCCGCGCGCTCGGGAGCTGATCCCCGCACAGTATCGGCGGCAAAATAGGGGGCTGATTCTTCTACCCCCATTTGGCTGCCGAACTTTCGGGAACGCCCGCGACCTGACCTAACCTCGCTTTATGGACATCAATCGCAATCGAAGCGGCACTCTCATCACCGTGAACAACGCGGCCCGCGCTCGCGGCCTGTACGCTCGACGGCTTTGGGCAGCAATCCGAGACGGGCAGCTCCCTGCGTACCAGATCGGCAGCTGGCTGCGCGTGCGGCTCGCCGATGTGGACCAGTGGATCGAGAGCCGCCGATACCATCCAGTGCCTAACGATCGCCCGAGGACTACGAAATGACGCGGCCCGATCTCCAAGTAGTGTTCGCAGAGAACGAGCGCGACGCTGCCTCTGGCGAGATCTCAAAGGACATTCAACACGATCCGCTGCGATCCTCTCGCTTCACGCGCGTCCCCGATGGTGTGTACCTGATCGGGTACGTCGAGTACCGGATCATCGAGACGTACCGGCGCCTCACGTTCGTCTCGGAGTTCGTAATCGAGCGCGGGCCGCTCGGGGAGCCCGAGCTTGATCTCGGAGGCTACAGGGTTCGTCGCTATGTCGCGCAGCCTCGCCCGACGCAGTACCCGTCCCTCCTGGGCAACTTCGCGAAGGACTTCACGCAGAGCATCGGCTTGAATCCTCCCGGATTCCTACACCGGCTCACACCCGATGACATCTACGGAGACTGTGTCCTGAAGGCGCGCATCGGTGAGGTGGTCAAGGATGCAGACGGCGATCCATTGCCCGACGGTGCGCGGAAGTCCGTTGTGCGAAAGATCATCGCGCGTATTGAGGGTGTGCCACCGTACCTCGCACGGCGCGGGGGATCTCCTGGTGGGTGAACAGCAGGTGTTCTCTACTCTGACCTATTCGCTCCAGGCTCTGGACTCGTCTCTCTTCCCTCGATGCTCTCTTCTCTTAACTCGCTTCTTCACCAGGAATCCCCAACATCGGCAACAGGTTGGGAATCTGGCATCGAAGGCGCTCGCGTAACAATGAGTCTCCGTTCCGAAGAGCAAGCAACAACGGCTCTGCGAGTACATAACGTAGCCTGGCTCGCGGAACACTTGGGCGTGCACATGTTCGATCCGAGCAGTGAAGCAGCGTGACAGAACGCGCCGCCATCGTAGCCGAGCTTCAGGTACTGACTCAGCGACAGGCTGATCTCGTCGCGCGTCTGGAGAGACTCGAAGCGATTGCGCCGTCCAGCGAGCCCGCCAACGGATCGGGGGGCCTGAAGCTGCTCACCGCCGCCGAAGTCATGCAGATCACCGGGCTGAGTCGAGGCAAGGTGTACCAACTCGCGAGGGCGGGTGGGCTCGGCGTGGTTCGTTGCGGCGAGAAATCGCTCCGCTTCTCCGAGCGTGGTCTCTCGACGTGGCTGGAACGAGGAGAGATCTAGAGATGGAGGAGCCCACACGGACCGAACTCAGGGACGTCGAGCAACAACCGTGAGAGAATCTGTCCCTCTGATTGCCTCTTGCCCGACTTCAAAGGCGTATGATATCGTGACAGACAAAATCAAAGGGAGAGGTGGACGCCGCCCAGGATCGGGCCGGAAGCCGCTTCCGACAAGCGAGAAGCGCAACCGCAAGATCATGGTCACGGTGACGGAGTCCGAGCATCGCGAACTTCAGCGGGAAGCTGGAGATCAGCCGCTCGGATCGTTCATCTACGAACTCGTCAAACGGTCTTTGGCTCGCCGACGAAAGGGTTGATGTGAGTCGCAGGGAAGGGCAGGTCGTGAAGCGAGGGGAGGGGAAGTTCCTCATTCGCTGGTCGGTCGGTGCTGATTCAGCCACCGGGAAGTATCGGCACAAGTCGAGAACGATCCACGGCACCAAGCGCGAAGCCGAGCGCGCGCTGCGTCAGATATTGCGGAGTCGGGACACTGGCGAGTACGTCGATCCCTCGAAAGAGACTCTCGCTGCGTATCTGGAGCGATGGTTGATGACCGTCTCAATGCGACTCTCGCCACGCACGCATGCGGACTACTGCTGGCTTCTCAACGCCTACGTAGTTCCGCGACTCGGAGACCTTGTTCTTGAGCAGATCCGGCGGTCGGATGTCCAGGCTTTCATCAACGAGCTTTCAGCACAGAGGCTTCGTCCTGCTGGACGACGCAAGGCCAAAGAACAGATCACGACCGGGACACTCTCTCCTCGGACGGTGAGACTGGCGCACGCGATTCTTGGAAGCGCCCTTCGTGATGCAGTCCGAGACGACCTTCTTCACCGGAATCCGGCGGAACTGATCAGCCTGCCGCGCCAGCAGCGGCGAGAAATGTACGCGCTTTCGGTAGAGCAGGTGGCCAGCCTTCGCTCGAAGCTTGAAGGGGATCCCTACGCCGCCTTCTTCGACTTCCTCATCGGTACGGGTTGCCGCCCCGGCGAAGCACTGGCCCTTCGGTGGGCGGACCTGGACCTGGATTCGGCAAACGCGACGATCCGGCGGTCACTGAGTCGCGGGTCTGACGGGAAGCCCACCTTCAAGGAACCGAAGACGGCAGGATCGCGTCGTGCGGTCCCGCTACCCAAATCGCTCGCCGCCGCGCTCCGGGATCATCGTCGGGTCCAGTCCGAGAGGGCGCTGAAGCTCGGAGCCGCCTACGACAGGGCCGCCGACCTCGCATTCGCGAATGCTGCGGGCCGTCCGCTCGAAGTGCGCAACCTGGTCAACCGCCACTTCAAACCGGCCCTGGAACGCGCAGAGTTGCCGAAGATCGTGCGCTTGTACGACCTTCGCCACACGCATGCCACGATGCTTGCGGCTGCGGGCGTGAATCCCAAGGTCGTGGCGGAGAGGCTTGGCCACTCGACCACGCGGCAGACACTCGATACCTACTCGCATGTCATGCCCGGAATGCAGGAAGAAGCGACGCGGCAGATCGAGAAAACGCTCTTTGGGTAGGAGCCAATCTTGGCGTCGGCTGGCGCGCTCACAGCGTCGGCACCGGCCTGCCCGTCGAGATCTCTGCCCAAAGGGCTAGCTTCGCCCAGAACCACGTCCTCTTCCGGATATCTTCTGGGATCGGGGCACGGCACTTCCGGCACTCCATTGCATGCAACGGATTGAGCCAACACAAAGGGGATTCATGGCAGTCATGTCGTAGCCACTTCCCGTTCCACCGCCAGAGTGGATAGTTCGAATTCAGGACGGTCCACGAAGAGTCCACTTGAGAAATGGTCCTCAGGAAGCTGAAGCGTCCTGTTCGGCAGGCTTCAAGCACTACTCAAGCACCAACCGGTCGGTCGATGTGGTCAGGATCAGCGTAAGTGCCCGGAATCCTTGGTCGGGGCGCGGAGATTCGAACTCCGGACCTCCTGAACCCCATTCAGGCGCGCTACCAGGCTGCGCTACGCCCCGCCGACCGGCGCGCAGTATAGCCTTTCGCGCGGGCTTGGCCCGGGGAAGGCTTCCGGGTAGTTGCCTGATTGGGGGTTTCAGGCCCCGCCGGATGAATTCCGGCATCTTCCCGTGACGTCTCAGGAAAGAGGCCAGGGGGGTGGTGGCGGGCGACGTCTTTCGGGACCTTGTTTCTCCCAACGGACGCATGCGTCCGCCCCCTGTGATGATCTTCGGCGAACGGGTTCGGTTGCCCGTGGCGGGCTGGAGATTTGGACCGGATCTGGACCGGAACAGGGAGAGTGGATCGTTGCTCGAGATGGCTGTCGATTGGGTGGTGGGTACCGTCCAGGAATGGGGTTATTGGGGGATCCTCATCATGATGACGGTCGAGTCGTCGTTCGTTCCGTTTCCCAGCGAAGTCGCGATGATCCCGGCCGGTTATCTGGCCGCACAGGGGAAGATGAGTGCAGGGCTCGCGGTGGCAGCCGGACTGGCTGGTTCGCTCCTGGGTGCGTTCATCAACTACGGGCTTGCCCTGTGGTTGGGTCGTCCGGTGATCGAAAGGATCGGCCACTATTTCTTGATCAAGGCAGAGCAACTCGATGCAGCGGATCGCTACTTCGAAAGTCACGGAGAGATCACCACATTGGTCGCGCGTCTGATTCCCGGCGTGCGTCAGCTGATCTCGGTTCCCGCGGGTCTTGCGCGCATGCAGATTGCGAAGTTTGCCTTCTACACCGCGGTGGGTGCGGGTTCGTGGAGCGCGATCCTGGTCGCGATCGGATACCTCGCGGGTGCGAACGAAGAACTCTGGCGGCCTTTGCTGCAGAACACGACGTTAGGGATCCTGGCTCTTGTGGTGCTGGCGATTGGCTTCTACGTGTTCCACCAGCGTCGGAAAACGGCTCCGTGAGGTTCTCTTTTACCCGCACTCGGGATGGGTTGCTGGCGTTCCTGCTGGGCGTGGCGCTCTCGGGCTGCGGTACGCCGGGTCCGCAGATTCTGCCCGCAGGTGCAGCGACTCCGGCTCCGGGTACGCGCACGCACATCGTGCAGAAGGGCGAGACTGCCTGGCGCATATCGCAGCGCTACGGTTCGAGCGTCGACGCGATTCGGCGCGCGAACGGATTGCGCGATGTGACGCAGTTACGAGTCGGTCAACACCTGGTGGTTCCGTTGCACGCGCGACGTGTGGCGTCGAAGTCGGCCAGGGCCTGGACGCGCAGCGATGAGCGCGGGACGCGCGGTGTCAATCACGCATTTTCATGGCCCGTGCGCGGTACGCTGACGAGTCGTTACGGCGTTCGTCGAGGAGCCCATCACGACGGCCTGGATATTTCGGCCGGGCGGGGGACCCAGATTCGTGCTGCGGAGGCGGGCCGGGTCATCCACTCGGGAAACGGCTTTGCGGGTTACGGAAACCTGATCATCCTGAAGCACACCGGCGCGTATTCGACGGTCTATGCGCACAATCGCAAGAACCACGTGCGCGTCGGCGAGTTCGTGGAAAGAGGGCAGGTGATCGGCGAAGTGGGCGCGACAGGCCGGGCGACGGCGCCGCATCTGCACTTCGAAGTGCGCCGAGACGGCCAGGCGCGCGATCCTTTACACTACCTGCCATGAGTCCGACAAAAAATCTGCTGAGCCTCGTTCGCGACGTACCCGATTTTCCGACGCCAGGGGTGGTTTTCAAGGACATCACCCCACTCCTGCAGAATCCAGATGCTCTGCGGGTATCGGTTGATCTGCTCTCTGAACCGTTCCAGGGCGCCGGTGTCGATCTGGTGGTCGGCATCGAGTCTCGCGGTTTTATTTTCGGCCCGGCCGTCGCGCTTCGCCTGGGAGCGGGCTTTGGCCTGGCGCGCAAAAAGGGCAAGCTGCCCTGGCAGACCGTTTCCGAGAGCTATCAACTGGAATACGGTTCCGAAGAAATCGAGATGCATCGCGACACGGTGCAACAGGATCAGCGCGTTCTGCTCATCGACGACGTGATCGCCACCGGAGGCACCGCCGCAGCCACCACTCGTCTCGTGCGTTCGATGGGCGGCAAGGTACTCGGGGCGAGCTTCTTGATCGAGTTGAGCTTCCTCGAAGGGCGCAAGGCGCTCAATGGTACCGAGATTCGATCGGTTCTGACTTACTGATCTTAATTCCGATCGCATCCCGACCGAAGTTGTCTTGGAGAAGACCGGTAGTAGCTATAGGTGTTGCTTTCCGGCCGAAGGGCAACTTGGCTCGGATCTTGATCATCGACGAGAATGCACCGCAGGTACAGGAACTCCGTGAGGTCCTGTGTTCCACCGGGCACGAGTGCATTTCGGCGACATATGGCGAAGCAAGTGCAGACTACGTTCGCCAGACGACCCCCGATCTGGTCATCCTGAGCCTCTTTCTAACAGACACAGATGCCGTCGAGTTGAGCGCGGAGCTCTCCGGGGCAGAGGATCTTCGCGACCTTTCAGTGCTCGTGCTCTCACGCGCGGGCCAGGAATCGCTGGCGATTGAGTGCCTGGACGCGGGGGCTGTCGATTCCCTGATCTATCCCGTACACGACCGACTGGCGTGTGCGCGCATCGATGGTCTGATTCGCGCGAAACTCGATCGCGATCAGCATGCCGAGATGACCGAGGCTCTCGAGCAGCGCAAGCGTGCTCTCGAGAGCACCGTCAAGGCGTTGCGCAGATCCGACCAGGTCGTGGAAAATGCCAGACGGCAACAACGATACCTGGCGACACACGATGCTCTGACCGGAATGGCGAATCGAAGCCTGTTCCAGGACTTCGCTCGCAAGACCCTGGATCTGGCACAGCGCTACCAGCAGACGCTGGCCGTCCTGACCACGAACCTGGATCACTTCAAGCGCATCAATGAGAACCTGGGGAACGATGTCGGTGACGACCTTCTTCGTTCCGTCGCCCAGCGCCTGCGCTCCTGTGTACGCGGCAGCGATATGGTCGCGCGGTTCGGAAGCGATGAATTCGCGATCATCCTGGTCAATCTGAGCGAACGCGATGATGCCGTGATGGTGGCGCAGAAGATACTCGAGAGCGTCTCGGAACCGCATCAGGTCGGAAATCAGGAATTGCGAGTGACGCCGAGCATCGGCATCGCCGTTTATCCGGACGACGGTGAAACACCCGATGAACTGATTCGTCACGCCGATATGGCGCTCCATCTGGTGAAGGAGCAGGGCCGAGCTCACTATCAATTCTACTCGCGTTCGATGCAGGGATCTTCACTCGAGCGCATGCAGCTCGAGTACGCGTTGCGCGGGGCACTGAATCGCGAAGAGTTCACGCTCTACTACCAGCCGCAGATCGACGCTCAGAAAGGTGAGCTGATCGGAGCCGAAGCACTGCTCCGCTGGGTCCATCCAGAGCTGGGGATGATTCCACCGGGTCGCTTCATTCCGATCGCGGAGAGCGCCGGCTTGATTCGGCCGATCGGCGAATGGGTCATGCGCGAGGCCTGTAAGCAGAAACGCCAATGGGAGACTTCGGGCCTGGGTGAGTTCCCGATCTCGGTCAACGTGAGCTTCCGTCAGTTCCAGGCGGAATCGCTTGCTGCAAGGGTCGCCGATATCTTGAAGGAGACCGGTCTGGATCCGTCTCACCTGGATCTCGAGATCACCGAAAACACGATCATGGACAACGTGGAGATCGCGTTGCGAAACATCAACGTGTTCCGCGAGATGGGCGTGCAGATCTCCATCGATGACTTCGGCACCGGTTACTCGTCTCTCAGCGTGCTCGGAAAGTTCCCTGCAAATACTCTCAAGATCGATCGTACATTCGTGCAGGACATCCCAGACAGTCCGAAGAATGCGGCGATCACTCGCGCCGTGATGGCCGTGGCCAAGGAGCTCGGTCTCAAGGTGATCGCCGAGGGTGTGGAGACCGAAGAAGAGATGGCCTTCTTGTACGCGCTCGGTTGCACGAACATGCAGGGCTATCTGTTCGGAAGGCCTGTTCCGGCGTCGGAATTCACGGACGCCTGGGCCGCGGGCTTCGACTTTCCATTCGAACTGCCCAGGTCCTAACCAAAGATCCTGGTCACGAACCAGAAGATCCCCAGTCCGCAGATCGCCGCGGATCCGATCTTCGCCAGCTGGCGATGCCAATGGCCGTCGCGCTGACGCGCAAGCAGGCGCAACAGGGGCCAGACCAGAGCCACGAGTGCGAGTTGTCCCACTTCTACACCCGCGTTGAATCCGAAGAGTGCAGGCAGAAGTCTGGAAGAATCCAGTTGCATCTCATCGAGTACTCCGGCAAAGCCAAAACCGTGTACCAGGCCGAAAGCAAAAGCGACCGCCGCCCGCAGACGAGCCGGATGACTGGCTGTGCGTAGCAGGCCGAAGTGGCAGATCGAAAACAGTGCCAGGCCAACGAAAGCCAGAGGCGAGACCTTGACAAAGCCCCCGAGGGCAATCCCTGCGAATAGCAGCGTGCCGACACCGACCACCATCGGCACGCGCCGGTCCTTGCCACCCAGAAGCCAGGAATTCTCTGCGGCGACCAGGGCGATCGAGAAGCCGATCATGGCTTCAACGGCAGAGGCATTCGGGTGCAACACTCCCAGTGCCGCGAGTCCGAGGGTGACGCTATGCGCGACGGTGAACGATGTCACCAATGTGGCGACTTCGCCTAGCGTTCCCGCAAGAAGCAGTAGCGCGAGCAGGAAGGCCAGATGGTCCCAGCCCGAAAGAATGTGTTCGACACCCAATACCAGGTATTCGAGCAATGACGTACCGGTACCTTGCTTCTCGGAAGCGGCTGCATTGTCTCCGGGCATGGGCAGGGGCCAGCTCGGCTCGGCCTCGGTCAAGACACGTTCGGTGAATCGACCTCCGGCGAAGCTCACGCGCGCGAAGTGCAGATGGGAAGGTGCGACCTTCAACAGGATCTGGCTCTCGACCGCCAAGTCGTCGCTTTCTGGGCAGCGCACCGTCCAACTGAAGGCCGCCCAGCCCTCGCGGGCTCCTCTTGCGCGCGGCAACTGCTCGGGCGGGCAATGTACACCCGCTGCGGTCAGGCGAAGGTGGTCGGACAGGTAACGGGCGGTGAGTTCGGGGGGTGTACTCGGTTGGATCCCCAGGCGGGTCAGTTCCAGTAGCGAAATGCGCGCTCGTACACGCACGCTCCCGGTTTCGATCTCCCAGCGCGAGTAGGAAACGCTGCGTCCATGCGCCTCGGCCGGGCGAGGCGCACTCATCAGGGCGAGCAGTGTGCATGCCGCGGCGCAGGCAAGCCAGATTCTGGAGGGATGCATAGGCCGGGGATAGTAGCGCGCCGGAGCGGATTCAGGCGGAAGGAGCCTCGGGGCTTCCTGGCCGTCTGCGCAATCCCGTGTACGGGAGAGTCCCCAGCAGCACAACGACATCAGCCGTCAGAGGCACGGCCTTGTCTTTCGAACTCAATTCTTTGAACTGTGTGGGCGGAGACTTCGAAGTCTGTGGTTGATGGCTGTCTGTGCGCGACGGAAGGCACGCGAGTCGTCAAAGAGTTCGCGTGCCCAGTTGGCTTCTTGGACGAAGGCGTGTAGTTCGAAGGCGAGCTGACGGGGGTCGGTATCGGGTTCGAACTCGCCCGATCGGACTGCAACCCTGACTTCGCGCTCCAGCGCGAGCAACCACGCCCGAGTGGCGAACGCGAGTTTCTTGCGAATCTCTCCGGGGCGACTGCCGAACTCACTCGAGGTCGCGAAGAGGAAACAGCCTCCGCGATTGTCGCGCCTTTCGACGTGACTCAGCCACAGCTCGAGCATCTCGCGCAGTCGCATCAAACCGGGCTCTTCGTCCTGAGAGGGAAGCATGACCGCTGTTTCGAAGGCCCGGGAGGCCGCAGCGATGGCGGCGAGTTGCAGTTCTTCCTTGGAGCCAAAATGGCCGTACAGGCCGCTCTTGCTCAAACCCGCTTCATCGGCAAGCCGGCCGATGGAGAGGCCCTCGAGGCCTTCTGCCGAGCTCAGGTCCACCGCGAGGGCGAGGATCTCGCGCCGTCGGCGTTCGCCATGGCGCATCGAACGGTCGAGTTTCTCCGTTTTCATCGAATCAGAAAATAGCACGGTCGTACTCAAAAAACAGCACGGTCGTGCTCGAGTATGGTCGATTCGGGAATTATTGTGCGGTTTGTTAGAGTGCGCGCGGAGAGATCCTGAGGGGAATGGGTTGAAGCTGGATCGGCCTGCGCTGATTTCACGAGTTCGCTCTGCCATCGAGGTATTGCGCCACGGCATACGTTCGGCGGTTGATCGTTCGGAGTTGGCCTCATCGCACGGGGAACTGGAGCGAATTCATCGACAATTGCGCGAGCAGGAGGCGCACCAACGCCGTCTCCTCGAGTTGTCGTTCGATTGCGTGTTCTGCATCGTCATCACTCCTCCGAACCATCTGCGACTCGAATGGGCGAGCGACTCCTTTTTCGAGGTTTCCGGGCTTTCTCCCGATGATCTCCCGCTCGACGATTGGCGCACGGCGATCCATCCCGAGGACCAACAACGCGTGGTCGAGTACGGGCTTCGCATTTCCGCCGGTCAACTGGGGCGTTGTGAATTCCGCCTGATTTCTCAAGAGGGCGAGGCCCGTTGGGTCGAGGCGAGTACTCGCCTCGAGAGTTCTTCCCCGACCGGCGAGAGGTTCTACTACGGCGCTGTCCGGAGGATCGATGCGCGCAAACAGGCGGAAGCTGAATTGCTCGAAAGCGCGGAGCGCTTTGCTGCGCTGAGCGACAGTGTTCTGGATGTGATGTTCGAGATCGCAGACGGCGGTCGGTTGCGGTTCGTGAGTTCCTCTGCACTCGAAGTCTTCGGTCGCAGCTCGGCCGATCTCGTGGGAACTTATGCCCGAGAACTGATTCACCCCGACGATCGCCTGGGAGCCCGCACGATTTTCTTGCAAACAGCGGAAGCCAGCACGACCCGCACGACCTTGCGTCTGCTCAGGGGTGATGGCGGCGTTTTCTGGGGCGAATTCGCGGCCCGGCGCTTCAGTTCCCGAGAAGGTGAGCTGGGTATCGTGGTAACGGTGCGCGATGTAAGCGAGCAGGTCGAAGTGGAAGAGCGGCTGCGACGTCAGCGTGAAGAACTCGAGCATGAGGTTCAGCGCCGGACTCGGGAAATGCGCGAATTGCAATCGCGTCTGCTGCAGGCAGAGCGCCTGGGCGCTCTTGAAGACCTCGCGGGAAGTGTCGCGCACGCGATCAATAATCCCCTGGCGGCGTTGATTGGAACTGCCGAACTGGCTGTTGATGAGAACCCCGAACCCCGCATTCAGCGGGTGCTGCGCCTGGGTTATCGCGTGCGCGATGTGGTCGCCCGTACGCTCACGCTCTATCGGCAGGGCAAGATCAATCGTTCCCGGGAGCGCGCATCGGCGATCCTCTCGGAGGTACGCGATCACTTCTCCGAGCGGTCACTGAAACAGGGCGTGAATCTCTCGGTCGATATCGGCGAGGGTCTTCCAGGTCTGACTATCGACCGTCCGCTGCTCACGGCTGCGCTAGAGAGCCTGGCCGAAAACGCTCTCGATGCGATGCCCGAGGGTGGCGAACTCTGGCTCACGGCAGAGGTCATGCAAGAACCCCGCGTCGTGACGTTCATCGTGGCCGATACCGGGCCAGGAATAGCACCAGAGGAACGCGAGAAGGTATTTGAACCCTTCTACACGACGCGCGGTGGAGGGACCGGGCTCGGCCTTTCGATCGCGCGCGGTATCGTAATGGGCCATGAAGGTCGAATTTGCGTTGGAGACCGCCCGGGCGGCGGGGCACAGATCACCGTGGAGATTCCTTTGTCGCCTTTGGGACGCTCGATCGCGAGCCGAGCTTGATGCTTTCGCGATATTCGCCCATCTCGACCACACGAGACTCCGCCCGCGACACCTCGGCGGCGAAACCGAGCAGATGGCTTTCCAGGGCGGTTCGGCCGGAGGCGCAAACCTCATCCAGCTCACCGGTCAGCAACGCATTTGTAAAGTGATGCATGAGGCCTTCGTCGCCGCCTGAATGGCCCGATTCTGGCTCGGGAATCTGAACCTGTTCACTCTGGAGTTGGCCGTGGCGGGTGATCTCGATCGCACCGCTGTCCAGGTGACCGCGAAGCTCTCCTTCGCTGCCGCTGATTCGCAAGGTGCGCGATTCATGAGTTGCGACCCCATGCACGCCTAGCGTCGCGGTCACACCGTCTTCGAGTTCCAGGTTTACGGTCTGGTGATCCGCAACGTCGTTGTCGCATCGGTATGCGCATCGCCCATAGCGTCCGTTCTCTAACGCCTTCCGGCGGGCTGCACGGGACGGATCGGTCGAAAGATCGTGCCAGGGCCACAGGCGAGCGAGTTCTTCGTTCGGTCCCAGATAGAAAGCTTCCGCATCGTGTGGACACGAGGCCTGAACGGGACAGCCGTCGGTGCACCGCTCTGGCGCTCCGGGAGGCGCGTACTCCTGACGGTAATGCGAGCGGCTTCCGAAGGACTGGAGCTTCAGTACAGGGGCCTCGGCCAGCCACACCAGGAGGTCGAGATCGTGGCAACTCTTGGCCAGGATGAACGGTGCTGCGATCTGAGAATTGCGAAACTTCCCGCGCACGTAGGAGTGCGCCATATGCCAGTGAGCGACGTGTTCGCGCAGGTCCATGTGGATGATGCGACCGATCCGTCCGCTGCGAAGAATAGCGTGCGCGCGCTGGTAGAAATCCGTGTGTCGCAGAACGTGACCGATCTGTAGCGCGCGTTGTGCCGTTTCCGCGGCTTCGACCACGCGCAAGCACGCTTCGGGTGACGGCGCGATCGGCTTCTCCAACAAGACGTGGTAGCCGCTGGCCAGCGCCGCGATTGCGGGCTCGACGTGCTGGGAGTCTCCGGTGGCGACAATGACAGCGTCTGCCCCTGAAACTCCCGAAAGCAGTTCTGGCCAGTTCTGGTAGCAACGCTCCGTCGGAAGGTCGTGTTCCCGGGCAAAGATCGCCCTGCGCTCGTCGACCGGTTCAGCCACGCCGATAATGCGAAGCCGTTCGGGATGCTCTAGTGCGTACCGTCCAAATACGCTGCGACCCCGGTTTCCGGCACCAATCAGTAGTGTTTTGATAGCAGGCATTTTGGCGGATTATTGCATCTAGGAGAGTCCGAGTCTGCCGGTTTGGTAACACCGCTTCGCGAGGCGCCTTCTGGGCTCTACTGTCTCTCCCGGTATTAGATGCGGACCGTCAAGCTGGTTTCCCTCGACGCCGAAGAGGCCTATTGAGACGAATGCGCGAATCTGCGCCGGTAGCTGCAACCTCATTGGCTTGAGAAGGAAGCGGACACGCATGTCTGATGTGGGTCATCCAGATCGTTCCAGGAGAATCCGCCTCCTGGTCGAGGGCACGACGCCGGGAAGTGGCGACGGCGTTCTCGGTGCACTCGCTCGCTCAGTTTCGCGGGCCTTCAGCATGGAATTCGCGATGGTCGTCGCGCTGCGGCCACCTGATGACTATGAAATCCTCGTTCTGACCGACGGTGAGAGTACTCAGGGGTCTGCTTTGTATCCGCTCGCAGGCAGCGTTTTCGAGCGGGCGGCGGGTGAACCCCTGTTCACGGTCGAAGTCGGAGCCAGTAGCGTGTTTCCGAACGATCCGACCGTCGCGCGAACCGGCGCGCAAAGCCTGGTGGTGGCATCTCTTCTGGACCGTGAGAGCAAGCGACTGGGATTTCTTTGCTTATGTGACTCAGGAGCCCTTCCGGAAGAAGCGCGCGATACCGCACTGATCCAGATCTTTTCAGCCCGCGCGGCCGCAGAACTCGAACGTATGCGCGTGGCCGCTGCTCTGCAGCAGTCCGAGGCGTTGCAGCGTGGCATTCTCGAATCGGCCAATGAAGCCATGTTGTTGGTGACGCCAGAAGGCGTTCTGCATTCGGCAAATGGCGTCGCACGCGAGATGTTCTGCGGAAACGGCGAGGAACTCTCCCAGAGTCCGATATCGAGTCTGCTCCCCGCGTTGCGCATCGAGGGTGCGGCTTCGGAATCAAACGAAAACGGGGGAGAGGAACTAGCAATGGAGGGAAGGCGTCCCGATGGCACGCGCTTCCCTGCCTCCGTGACTGTGCGCAAGGTGAGCATGGCTGGCCGTAGCCTGCTTGCCCTCTCCGTGCGCGATGTGACTGAGCGCAAGCTCGAAGAGCAACGACTGCGCGAGTACGCGGCGGGACTAGAGCAGGCGAATGCCGAACTCGAGCAGGCCCGCAACGACGCTGAGGCAGCGGCCCGGGCCAAGACGCAGTTCGTCGCCAATGTGAGTCACGAAGTCCGCACCCCAATGACTGCGATTCTCGGGTTCACAGAGATGCTTCTGCTGGGTGAATCGGATTCGCTCAGCAAGGAGCAACGGGAAGCGTTGCGCACGATTCGTCGCAACGCCGACTACCTGCTGGAAATCATCAACGACGTGCTCGACTTCTCGAAGATTGAAGCGAATCGGCTCGCGATCGAGAAGATCCGAATGTCACTACCACGCTTGCTCATCGAACTCGACGATCTGCTGGAAGTTCCGGCACATGAAAAGGGAATCGAACTGATCATCGAACTCGACGGTCCGGTCCCACGCGAGATCGAGTGTGACCCCGTTCGCCTGCGCCAGATTCTGCTCAATCTGGTCGGCAATGCGATCAAGTTCACCGAGCGCGGACGTGTGCGTGTCGTGACGCGATATCACGCCGACCGGGAATTGCTCGACATCCAGGTCGCAGATACCGGTATTGGGCTTTCGCCCGATGAACTCGAACGAGTGTTCAGCGCCTTCAGCCAGGCCGACAATTCGACCACACGCCGCTTCGGCGGGACAGGCCTCGGACTCGCAATAACCCGGAGCCTGGCCGAGTTGCTGGGAGGCCAGCTCGACGCCCGCAGCAAGCCGGGACACGGCAGCACGTTCCGTGTTCGCCTGCCCGTCGTGCCATTGCCCGGTGTCTCTCTGACCCAAGAACTGGACGAAGCCGGAACCGAATCCGATATGAGCCTGCAGAATCGAGTCGATACTTCGCGACTCGACGGGCGAATTCTGGTCGTCGAAGACGGCGTCGACAACCAGCGCGTCATCCGAAACGTACTAGAACGCGCAGGCCTGAGAGTCGAGGTCGCCGAGAATGGTTTGATCGGGTACGAGGCCGCCATGGTGGCCAAGCAGGACGGGCACTGTTTTGACGCGATCCTAATGGATATGCAGATGCCGGTGCTCGACGGCTACCAGGCGACAACGCGGCTTCGGGAGGCGGGCTACACGGCTCCGATCATCGCCCTCACCGCCCACGCGCTGCCAGAAGAGCGCCAGCGTTGCATCCAGGCGGGGTGCGATGACTACGCAACCAAGCCGATCGAGCGTTTCAAGCTCCTGACGATGCTCGCGCACCATATGGAAAGTTCCAAGCCCGAGCAGGGGTAGCCCCGTTTTCGCACTTGCTGCGCGCGCTCTCAGCGTTCAATATGCCGATCCATGTTGAAATCCCTGGAACCGGCTGAACGCCTCCGACTCATGAAGTTCCTGTGCTCATTTGCCTGGGCAGATCTCGAAGTACGTGAACAGGAGCGGGAGTTCGTGGCAAAGCTCGCAGCTCGTTTCGGGCTCGACGACGACGAACGCTCCCTCGTGGCCGGTTGGCTGCGTACGCCGCCACTACCCGAGGAAGTAGATCCGACGGCCATCCCCCTGGAGCACCGCAGGGTCTTTCTCGAAAAGATCGAAGAGATCACGCTTGCGGACGAGGAGATTTCGCCGGAAGAGCGCGAGAACCTCAGCCTCTTCAAGCAACTCCTAAGCGGTGGTCCGGAGATTGGGTCTTAATTCGGCTTTGAACCCAACCCGTTCAAGCCATCTGCCCCATTCACCAGCCTCAGTACGCGTACGAGAGTTCGTGACTCCGCCCGCCCGGCAGCCTGCGGGTCGGAATGCGCCGTTCGTAACAGCGCTTCAACCAGACCGGAAGGTCCATCCGAGAAGCGAACAAGCGCTGACGCATCAAGGCTCCAACCGTGTAACGCCGCTGCGTGATCCCCAGGTACTGCGCGGGAGTCTCATCCCGGCGACGCTCTGAACGAGACTTCACGTAGTTGCGCCACACCTCCCAGATCGCCACACGGTACATCCCACACTGACGCCGCTTCGAAAACGCAATCGTTTCCCGCTTGTGGTTGGCCCCCGTGTGACGAAGCAGGAGATCCGCCAGGTTCACCGGAAACAGAGGGTTGCGGGGAGTGCGACTGGCCTTGGACGAAATCGTGCGATGGCGGATCTCCCGGTCTCCTACGCGCGCAATCGCCCTCGGATAGGCCTTGTGCTCGTCCGACCAAAGCTCCACGGATTGGCCGAGGCCGATAGATCGCTCCAGCAACTCCTGGATCGCGTCCCGGGTGGCCTGTCCGGCCGGGCGGCCGAAGCGCTGCTCGAGGTCCGCGCGCTTGCGGCGCTGAGCCCGGGTCATGCGGCCACTGCGCCGCAACTCCGCGTCATTGAAGCCGTAGACGTAATGCGAAGCTCCGACCAGGAGGTTCACGTCAAAAGGCCAGTACTGCCCCGATTCGAAGCTGCGGAATCCGTCGATCGCCAGGGACTCGGTCGGAGTCTTTGGCCTGAGCTGTTCGTGAAACAACAGGCAGTGACGCCCAAGCCGATCGAGTTGTCGGAGCACGGTGGAGTGGGAGACCCCGAACTCCGGTGCAATCTGGCGCAGGGCGGAGCAACCGAGGACTCGGTAGAACAGCTGTGAGATCAGGTCGGGTCGTTTGAGCCAGTAAGTGAGACTGAAGGTTTGTGAGCTGAAGGCGCGGTTGCAGCGTTGACACCTGTACCGCTGAATCCTCCTGGGATTCACATCTCGAGTGAAGAAGCCTTTCTTGATGAACTTCCAACCCTGCGAAGTTCGGTGGAAATCACACTCTGGGTTGGGGCAGAAGGGCGGCTTTGG